>JACIWB010000008.1 GCA_014361245.1 Thermoplasmatales archaeon
TCCCATCCCATTTTAATCAAAAAAATGATGGGATCCTCTCTTTATTTTTTTATAAATTTTTCAGGCTACGAGTTATACCAAAAATGGTTAGCCTTTTATATGATGAAGCCTAATCTGTATCCGCCAATATCAACTAAAAGAAAAATCTATCTTTATTATGGAAAGAAGATTTTTAAATATAATATTTTCTTGTATCTTTCAAGATTTTCCTTAATAGAAATTGCAATGGTTCTTCATAGATGAAACAATGTTGACAGTGGTAGAACTGATGGAATACCTTGTATCTAATGTTGAGGAGATAGGTTTTCGGCATTAGGTTATTTCTGGAGGAATTATAAATTATTCAGGAGGAGTTATATTGCCAATAAAATATAGAACAAAAATTTTTTGAGATTTATTCTAGTGTTAATTGAGTTTTTGTGATACCAAAATTGAATGGCATAGAAATAACACATAAAATTAAGCGGGTGTATAAACAATTAGGCAAGGGACAAATGAATATATATAAACATTTAAAAATTTTATCAACATTTTAAGAAATTTTTAAATATTCAATTCCTATATCCCTTTTGATGCGTGCATTCATCGCAACATCGATATTTTGCTTTATAATCTGGCTTTTGCTCACATACGGCGGCTCAATCTGGGGGGTTGATGAAATAGTTGCTGGGGTAATTTTTTCTTTAATATGCGGTTTTGTAGCGAGAAAAATTTTTGTAAAGGAATTTAAACTTGCAAGTCCAAAAAGATGGGCTTTTATCATTGCTTATTTACCCCGCTTCTTTTATGAGATGGCAAAAGCAAATTTTGATGTTGCGTATCGTGTTATAACAGGAAAAATAAATCCAGGCATAGTAAAAATATCTCCAAACTTAAAAAGTGATCTTTCATTGACCATATTGGCAAATTCAATTACTCTCACGCCGGGCACATTAAGCGTTGATGTTGATGATGAAAGAAATCTCTATGTGCACTGGATAAATGTTGATGAAAAAATTTTAGAAAAAATGCCTCGCGATTATAAACCAATTTGCTCAAATTTCCCAGAATGGGCAAGGAGGATAGGAGAATGAATGTATTCATGCTTTCATTGGTAATGATATTCATATCAATTGCAATAGCGATGATAAGGATTTTATTGGGCCCAACAATTCCAGATAGGGTTGTAGGGCTTGATACTATAAACACGCTTGTAATAGCTGGTATGATTTTATTTGGGGTAGCAACTGAAGATGTAATATACATTGATGTAGCAATAGTTTATGCATTGCTTTCCTACATCACAACCTTATTCATAGCAAAATATCTTGAAGGAGGGAAAATATGATATGGGAAATAATATACATATTACTTGCAATAGGAATAATATTCAATCTGCTTGCCTCAATTGGCTTAATTCGTTTTCCTGATGTATATACCCGCTTGCACGCTGGAACAAAATGCACAACTTTTGGAAGTATATTTATATGCCTTGCAGCAATTGTTTATGGCTTATGGAAATGGTATAATGGTTATGCAAGCATGATTATAATATCAATTCACTCATTTTTTGCCCTGATAGCAATATTGCTTACAAATCCAACTGGAGCACATGCAATAGCAAGAGCAGCACATAAAAGCGGAGTAAAGCCAAAAAAAGCGGTTGTTGACGATTTGGAGGAGAAAAATGAGCATGTTTGAAATAATTCTAATCCTTCTTTCAATTTCAACTGTCTCTTCAGCATTAATAGCAATATGGTTCAAAGATTTGCTCGCGAGCATTATTTCTCTTGCTGTCATGAGTCTGTTACTTTCTCTTTATTTCTACATCCTTCACGCTCCAGATGTTGCGATAGCGGAGGCGGGCGTTGGCGCCTGCCTTACAACAGCGATAATGATAATGGCGGTTAAAGCGACAAAGAGAATGGAGGATGAAAAATGAGGCGAGTAGCGATTGTTGCTTTTGCAATCTTTCTTTTATTCCTTTTCTTCTCTGCATATGAAATAAGGGATTTTGGAGAGCCAGCGGACACAAGAATGGACGACAGAATAATAGGAATGGCGAAAGAAGTTAAGATAGAAAGAAGCGATGAAGGAATAAATTTTCTGGTTGATGGAGAGGAAAAAACTTTGCAGGAAGGGACAAAAAACATTTCAATCGGCAATTTCACATTTTATATTGAAGGAGAAAAAATAAAAATAAGCATCTATAATGAAACAGTTGATGAAATAAATAAGGATGAACTTCCTTATCAAGAAATTTTCTGGATATATGGGGCGGTAAAGGAAACAGGAGCAAACAATGCTGTTACAAGCGTTGTATTTGATTACAGAGGGTATGATACTCTTGGAGAAGCAACAATTCTATTTGCGGCAATTGCAGGGGTTCTAACCCTTTTCAGGAGGGAGAAAAAATGAAAAAAGAAGAAATGACTGTAATTGTTAAAACAATTGCTGGCTTGCTATTTCCAATTGCAATGATATTCTCCTTCTATGTGATAATGCATGGTCACCTCACGCCAGGCGGTGGCTTTCAAGGAGGGGCAATAGGTGCGTCGGCGGTTGCTTTGCTTGTTGTTGCTTTTGGAGTAAAATATGTTGAAAAAAAGAGTAGCGAGGAAAACATATCCACTTTTGAGAGTATGGGAGGAGCTATTTTTGTTCTTGTTGCACTTCTGGGTATTTTTATTTCTGCAACCTTTTTAACAAATTTCCTTGTTGGAAAAGAAATTTTTGGTAAAATACCGGGATGGGGTGAAGCACCTCTGAATAGTGGAGGAATTTTGCCAATTTTAAATATAGCTATTGGGATGAAGGTTATAGGCGGGTTATCTGCTGTTTTAATGATAATTGCCCTCGCCGCCAGGGAGGTGGAAGAATGATATACAACATTCCGTTTTTCACTGTAATTGCTCTGATTGCAATAGGTATGTATGCTGTAATTTTCAAAAGAAATCTTATAAAAATTGCAATAGGAATATCAATAATAGAAAGTGGGGTCAATCTATTTTTAATAACCCTTGGATATAGAGAAGGAGGAATTGCTCCGATATTTACAAACTTGCCACCTGATATAACTCCCGCTGATATACCTGAAAAAATGGTTATGCCAGTCCCTCAAGCATTAACTCTTACAAGTATTGTTATAGGAGTTGCAGTTCTTGCCCTAATTCTTGCATTTATAATGAGAATTTATAAGGAATATGGGACGCTTGATGCAAGGGAAGTAAGGAGGTTGAGAGAATGAACTGGCTTATAACACATTCACCCGCTCTGCTAATTCTTTTGCCATTGCTTGCGGCATTTTTGATGCCAATAATAGATAAAATAAATAAGAAAGCAAGAAATATTTTTGCCATACTCATCTTTATAATTGTAGAAATTCTGGTTATAATACTTGCTTTTGATATAATTAAAAATGGAATGCATGTATATGCAATAGGAGAAAAAAATCCCTTGCAGACAATACCAAGCCAGGCGGCGGTGCCCATAAGAATAGTTCTTCAAATAGATGCGATGGGCATATTTATGGGATTAATAAGTGCAACTGTTTGCTTGGCTGCATCTCTTTATTCTCTTGCATATATAGAAGAGGGGAAGGGCAAGGGAAAATTCTATACATTGCTTCTGCTAATTCTTGTCGGAATGCTTGGAATGGAATTTACAGGAGATATTTTCAATCTTTTTGTTTTTTATGAAATTCTTTCGATAGCATCAGCAGCCCTTATTGCTTATAGCAGAAAAGGGGAAGCAAGTGAAGGGGCTTTTAAATTTTTGGTGATATCAAGCATATCTGCTTTATTCATTTTGTTTTCAGTTGCCCTGTTTTATGGACAATATGACTTGCTAAATATAGCAGCTCTTGCAAAAAATATGAAATACACCCATCTTGATAAAATTGCCCTTGCTTTGCTTGTTTCTGCTTTTGCGATGAAATGCGGCTCCGTGCCAATGCATTTCTGGTGCCCTGATGCATATTCTGTTGCTCCTTCTTCAATAACTGCTACACTTGTTGCCGGCAGCCAGGCAAGCTTATATGCATTATTCAGAGTTTGCTTTACTCTTTATGGAGTTAAATTGGACCTACAGCTTATAGGAGGAGCATTGATTATTTTTGGATTACTTTCAATGTTTGTTGGAGTAACAATGGCAATTCCTCAGAAGGATATAAAGAGGCTCATGGCTTATCATGCAATAAGTCAAACAGGATATATGCTTCTTGGTGTTGGCGCTGGATTATATTTGCTTGGAAAACCTGAATTTGATAGCTATGGTATAAGGGCTATGGAAGGGGGAATCTTCCATATAATAAATCATGCAATGTATAAGGGATTACTATTCCTTACCGCAGGCGCAATATTTTATCGCTTAAAAACAAGAAATTTAAATGAGATGGGAGGGCTTGCTCATAAAATGAAATATACATCAATATTTTTCATAATAGGTGCTCTTGCAATAGCTGGTGTGCCACCATTTAATGGATTTGCCTCAAAATTAATAATATATGAATCTGTTTATAAAATAAGTCCTATACTCTCAATAATAGCAATGCTTGTTTCAATTTTAACCCTCGCATCTTTCGTAAAGGTATTTCACTCCGCCTTTATGGGACCAAAAATACATGATGTGGAGGAAGTTCCAAAAAGCATGCTTATTGGAATGTGTGTGCTTACTTTTGTTATAATATTTTTTGGGCTTTTCCCTGGCTTTATTGTTAATAATCTTGTTCATCCCGCGGCAATGGCTCTTGCAGAGCAGGCAAAATATCTGCAAGCAATAGGTGGTTAAATGTATGAAATAGCATGGCAACCAATAATATGGATAATATCCTTTGTTGTAATAGCAATAGTTGCCTATATAATAAGAGCGAGTGGAAAGGCTGATTACAAAGGAGGTGAGCAGGAAAAGCCATTTTTATCAGGAAATGAGGCGCCGAAGGAAGAAATGCATATAGGGGGAAGCAATATTTACTGGGGATTTCTTCATTCACTTGAAGGATATTATAATTCAATGAAAAAAATGCATAGCGGGATAATAAATGATTATGTCTCATGGTTTGTTCTTATAACCGCAATAATATTCATTTCGTTATTCTTAATGGAGGTGATAAAATGATTTCTAAATCCTTCAAGCGGGCTCTGTGGGTTTTTCATGTAAATAGTGGCTCATGCAATGGTTGCGATATTGAAATTATAGCTGCTCTTACCCCTCGCTATGATGTTGAGAGATTTGGAATAAAACTCGTTGCTTCCCCGCGCCATGCAGATGTCATTGCTTTTACTGGCCCTGTAACAAATGATATGGTTGATAAGGTTAAGAGAATATATGAGCAGACACCTGATCCAAAAGTTATTTTGGTTGTTGGTTCCTGCGGAATAAGTGGTGGAGTTTTTCATGAGTCATATCACCTTGCTGGTCCTATAGAAAAAATATTGCCTCAAGCTAAATGCTTTTATGTGCCAGGCTGTCCGCCTCGCCCTGAAGCAATAATCTATGGGGTTGTAAAAGCATGGGAATATCTGGAGGGGTTTGAATGAATGTTGATGAGATAATTCAAAAATTCAAGGAAAAAGGATACGAAGCATGGGTGAAAGAAAAGGAGGCGGGAGTGAAAATTAAGGCAAAAAAAGTGAGCATATGGGTGAGTGTTGATAGGGAAAAAATAAGAGAGGCGATAGAGTTAATGATAAATATATCTGACGATTTTCCCCATTTCAGTATTATATCTGCAAGTGATTTAGGAAATGATATTGAGTTAAATTATCACTTTACCGTTGATTATGGAAAAAATATGGAGGAAAAGATAGTTTCATTTAAAGTTATTATACCAAAAAAGGATTTGAGAATAAAATCAATAACACCCCTTATTCCCTCAGCAATATTTTCAGAAAGAGAAATAAAGGAAATGATGGGTGTTGAAATAGAAGAAATACCAGATGGAAGGCATATGTTCCTTACAAAAGACTTTCCAGATGGAGTGTATCCATGGAGAAGAGATGAAACATCACCAAAAGAAACAAATAAACTTTATGAGAATTGGAGGTGAGAAATGAAATATGAAGTTCCTGTTGGACCAATACATCCTGCATTGAAGGAGCCAATTCTTTTAAGATTTACTCTTGAAGGTGAAAAAATAGTTGATGTTGATGTGATTGCAAGCCAGAACCATAGAGGAGTTGAATGGATAGGAATGAATAGAAATAATCCAATACAAAGCATATATCTTGCAGAAAGGGTTTGTGGAATATGCAATTTTTGCCATCCTTCATGTCTTGTTATGGCAGTTGAAGAAATTGCGGGAATAGAAGTTCCAGAGAGAGCAGAGTATATAAGAGTAATACAGGCTGAGCTTGAGAGGATACACAGCCACTTGCTATGGGCTGGCGTCGCCGCCCATGAACTTGGTTTTGATTCATTGCTTCATTATGTCTGGATGGTAAGAGAAAAGGTAATGGATATTCTTGAAATAGTAAACGGGAATAGAGTAACAAAATCAATAATTATGTATGGAGGGGTTAGGAGGGATATTAAGGAGGAGCATATACCAAAAATAAGGGAAATGATAGATTATTACAGGCAGGGATTTAAAAAGATTGCAAAATTATTTTTGGAGGATAAAACAATAAAGATGAGGACAAGAGAAATTGGCGTGCTTACCAAGGAAGATGCTATAAAGCTATCTGCTGTTGGACCAACTACAAGAGCAAGTGGTGTAAAGAAGGATGTTCGCCAGGACATGCCTTACTTTGCTTATTCCGATTTTGAAGTTAAAGCAATAACACCTGATTTAATCACTGGCGAAATAATTGGAGATACATATGATAGAATTGTTGTAAGATTGCTTGAAGTTAGGCAGTCACTTGATATAATAGAGAAAGCAATTGAGGAAATGCCAAAGGGAGAAATATTATCGGAGCAGAAGGTTATTAAAATTTTAGCCCAGATAAAGAAAAGCGAGGGCGAGGCAGTTGCAAGATATGAAGCACCGAGAGGGGAGGATATACATTATGTAAAATTAAAAAGCAATTTTGAACAACTTTATTCATGGAAAATCAGGGCACCGACTTATATTAATATTCTTTCATGGCGCCCGATGTTGCTTGATATGCAGATTGCGGACATACCAATTGTTGCCGCATCAATCGACCCTTGCATGTCATGTACAAATAGGATCATTGTTGTAAAAAATAATAAGGAAAAAATTTTAACAGCGGAAGAACTTCATGAATTATCCGTGAAAAAAACGAGGAGGATGATGAGATGATTGAAAAAATATTTTTTGCGGTTATAGGATGTATTTTTATTGCCTTAATTTCAATATTTTTTGGTCTGCTTTTCAAAGGTATAGACCGCAAGATTGTTGCTAGGATGCAGAAAAGAGTTGGTCCGCCAATAAGGCAACCATTTCTGGATGTTGCAAAATTGATGACAAAAGAAAATATTGTTCCAGAAAATGCTGTAAGATGGATGTATAATCTGGCTCCCCTAGTATGTCTTGCATCAAGTATTCTACTCCTGCTTTACATTCCTATTCCAGGACTTGAAAAAATACAACTCAATGGAGAAAATGATATAATCTTAGTAGTTTATATTTTCATAATCCCAGCTCTTGCAATGGTGGCTGGTGGTTTTTCAAGCGGCTCGCCATTCGCCACCATAGGGGCGCAGAGAGAGATGGTAACGATGATATCTTATGAATTCCCTCTTGCCATAAGTGTAGTTGCGATTGCATGGAAGTTATCAACAATTTTTTCTGAAAATGTTTTCACAATTTCTTTTATTTCCAGTAATCCAGTGTTTAATAATGTTGGTTTGATTGGATTTATAGGTTTAATAATATTGCTTTTCTCCCTAATAATTGTAATACCTGGGGAAGTTGCAAAAATTCCTTTTGATGTTGCTGAAGCGGAAACAGAAATTGCTCAGGGTTTGGTTGTAGAATATTCTGGAAGAAATCTTGCATTATTTTATATGGCCGATGGTGTAAGAATTTTTGCAATGGCTTCTCTTGTTGTAAATATATTTTTCCCTTATAATATTTCAAATATAGTTGGCTTGACAGGTTATCTTGCCACAATTTCAGATTTTCTGTTTTTCCTTCTTAAAGTATTTTTATTGATATTTTTCTCTATTACAATGATTAGAGCAGGAATGGCAAGGTTAAGAATAACCCAGGTAGTTACTTCCTATTGGGTAACAATAACTTTAATATCTCTAATTGGATTATTATTGCTCATATGGGACAATCAGTTTGCAATATCTTTGCCATGGTGAGAAAATGTTTCCAATGCTAAAACAGCTAATAAGGCAAATGTTTGAAAAACCATTTACAAATAAATTCCCTGCAAAATATGCTCCAAAAAGCGTAAAAAATTTTTTGGAGAAAGTAAATGAAGGAAAAATAAAGATAAATCCACCTGTTGAAGTTCCAGAAGATTTTAGAGGAAAAATAGTTTATGAAAAGGAAAAATGTATTGGATGTAAAACATGCATAAAAGTATGTCCTGCAAAAGCAATTGAATTTAAAGAAAATGAAAAGAAAATAAGAATATATGTTGGGAGATGCATATTCTGTAGCCAGTGCAATGATGTTTGTCCGGTGAACTGTTTGCATATGAGCAAGGAATTCTTACTTGCAAGCGATAACAAAGCGGGAGAGAATTTAATTGTTGAATGAATTATCGTTTTAATCATGGGGCAAAACTTTTATAACATTTATATTTCCTTTTCATGGACTGGGGACTTAAAAACAGACTTTCTAGAATAATAAAGGGAGATAATAGAACAGTTATGCTTGCCGTTGACCACGGCTATTTTATGGGTCCAACAACTGGCTTGGAAAATCTTGGAAAAACAGTTTCTCCTTTGCTTCCATATACAGATAGTTTAATGCTAACAAGAGGTGCTTTAAGGAGATATATATCTCCAGAGATTGATATTCCAATTGTTCTTCGCATCTCTGGGGGAACAAGCATATTAAATAAAAATTTGCTTCATGAAGGTATAATAACATCGATGAAGGATGCAATAAGATTAAATGTTGCTGGCGTGGCTTTTTCCATTCTTGTAGGCGCAGAATTTGAGAGAGATACATTACTCAGTTTTGCAAAAGTAGTTGATGAAGCTGAAGAATATGGAATTCCTGTTGTTGCAGTTACTGCTGTGGGGAGAGAAATGGGAAAGGATGCAAAATATCTCAGCCTTGCTTCAAGAATAGCTGCTGAATTCGGTGCTCACATAGTTAAAACATATTATTGCGAGAACTTTGAAAAAGTTGTTGAAACTTGCCCCGTGCCAACAGTTATTGCTGGCGGCAAGAAAATCCCAGAAAAGGAGGCGCTTGAAATGACATATAATGCAATTCAGGCGGGGGCGGCGGGCGTCGACATGGGAAGGAATATTTTCCAGTCATCAAATCCCGTGGGAATGATAAAGGCGGTTAGAGCCATTGTTCATGAAAATGCGAATGTAAAGGAAGCATATGAAATATTTGAAGAAGGTTAGGTGTTTTTGATGCGCGTAGGGATGTATTATAGCAATAAGGATGTCAGAGTAGAGGAAATGCCAACTCCAGAAATAGGGGATAGAGAAATTCTTGTAAAAGTAAGAGCGAGCGGTATATGTGGAAGCGATGTAATGGAATGGTACAGGATAAAAAAAGCCCCTCGCGTTTTAGGACATGAAATAACTGGGGATATTGTTAAAGTGGGGAAGAATGTTAAAAAATTTAAGGTAGGGGATAGAGTATTTGTTTCCCATCATGTTCCATGCAATAAATGCAAATATTGCTTGGAAGGAGAGCACACAATCTGCGATACCCTCCGCTCAACAAATTTTGATCCAGGAGGATTTGCTGAATATATAAGGGTCCCTGAGATAAATGTTGATAGAGGGGTATTTATTCTTCCGGATGAAATTTCTTATGATGAAGGAGTATTTATTGAGCCACTGGCCTGTGTTGTAAGAGGATTTAAAATAGCTGATATAAGAGCAAATAAGACAATATTAATAGTAGGAAGTGGAATAGCAGGGTTACTTCAAATAAAGCTTGCAAAGGCATGGGGTGCGAAAAAAATAATAGCTGTCGATATAAATGATTATAGGTTAAAAAAAGCTGAAGAATTTGGAGCGGATTTGGCATTGAAGGCGGGAGAGGATATTGAGAAAAAAATAAGAGAATTTAATGACGGCTGGCTGGCGGACAAAGTTATTCTTTCTGCTGGTGCGGTAGATGCTTTTATTCAGGCATTGAAATGCGTTGAAAAAGGGGGGACGCTTTTACTTTTTGCCCCTCTTAAGCCAGATAAAGAAATACCCATCAATATTTTTGATATATGGAATAGAGGAATAAGAATAGTTTCCTCGTACGCGGGTTCGCCCGCTGACATATATGAAGCAATAGAAATTTTAAAAAATAAAAAAATAGAAGTGGAAGATATGATAACTCACAGGCTTAGCCTAGATGAAATTCAAAAAGGTTTCAACCTTGTTGCTGAAGCAAAAGAATCAATAAAAGTGATAATTTATCCTTAATTTGAATTTATGCTGGATTTTCATTTATTTTTAAATTTTCGATGGATTAAAATGTTAATTACCTTTCCCTCTCACCCTTTTCTCTTTACTTAATCTTTTACAATCATTTTCTGGAGGAAAGCAATTCCTTATTCCTGTACAATGAATTATAATTGAATTAGAATCTATTTAGTTTCCTTAATTATTTATTATTGCCCCTGAGCTTTTTTCTAAAATTTTACTTTCTGAAATATTGAGGTATGCTCCCGTCGGGATTTGAACCCGAGTCTTCGGCTCGAAAGGCCGAAATGATTGTCCGGGCTACACTACGGGAGCATGTAGCCCCGGGCAGATTCGAACTGCCGTCGGCGGGTCCAAAGCCCGCCATGCTTGACCGCTACACCACGGGGCTAAATTGCATGGTTTATATACAATCAAATATTTAACTTTTGATGGTTGAGCCAGGTGATTTGGTTGAGATAAGGAAAGGCGAAAAAATTTATAAAGGTATTGTTATGCCTCATCACTCTTTTAGCGGGAAGAATATAATGGTTATAAAACTTGAAAATGGATATAATGTTGGAATAAATATTAAGGGATGCGAGATAAAACTGATAGAAAAAGGGAGGAAAAAAGAAATTGAAAAAAGAGAAACTCCTTATTCAGAAGGAAAACCAGAAATTGCAATAATTGGAACAGGAGGGACAATAGCAAGTTATGTTGATTATGAAACTGGTGCGGTGCATCCCGCAACAACAGCTGAAGAAATTGCAATGAGCGCGCCAGAAATATTTGAAATATGTAATATAGAAGCAAAGATATTGTTTCAGAAATTCAGTGAAAATATAAAGCCAAAGGATTGGAGAAGAATAGCAAGGGAAGTTGCTAAATTTTTAAATTATGGAAAAAAAGGAGTCATAGTTACACATGGGACAGATACAATGTGCTATACTTCAGCCGCTCTTGCTTTCATGCTTAAAAATTTAAGCGGACCCGTTGTATTCACCGGCTCTCAGCGCTCTTCTGATAGACCGAGCAGTGATGCATTCCTTAATCTTATTTCCTCAGCAAAAGTTGCAACAACTGATTTGGGAGAAGTTGTTGTTGTTATGCATAGAAACATATCTGGGGAAATAGCAATTCATAGAGCAACAAAAGTAAGGAAAATGCATTCCTCGCGGAGAGATGCTTTTGTTTCAATAAATTCAAAGCCAATTGGTTATGTTGAAGAAAATGTAATTTTTAACCAGCCATATAATAGAATAAAAGAAGGAAAAGTTAAAGTTAAGGATGGATTAAATGAAAATGTATGCCTTATTTATTATTATCCTGGGATGAGGAAAGAATATTTTGAGAGAATAACAGATGGAAAAGATGGAGTTGTTATTGCTGGCACAGGACTGGGGCATGTAAATGATGAAATAATAAAGTCAATAAAAAAAATAACTTCAAAAGGAATTCCTGTTGTTATGACAACTCAATGTTTATGGGGAAGTGTAAATTTAAATGTTTATGCTACTGGAAGGAAGTTGATTAAAGCAGGGGTTATTGATGGAAAGGATATGCTTCCAGAAGTAGCATATATAAAACTGATGTGGGTTTTAAAAAATGAGAAAAATGTAAAGGAGGCAATGCAAAGTAATATTGCGGGAGAAATATCAGAGAAAAGAAGCGTTGATGATTTCCTGAGTAAATGATAAAATTTATATTCATATTTATATTCAATTTGGGATGGCGATGAATGAAGAAGAAATAAGAAGAGAAAGGATAAGAAGCCTTATAACGCCTGATGTTGTTGTTTGTAAGGACTGCAGGGAAAGATATAAAGAAGAGGTATCTTGCTCTATATGTGGAAAAAATATGCTTGATCCAAATTATAAAGGGCTTGTTTATGAGTGTCCTGTCTGTGGAAAGCTTTATTGTCAGGATTGCTGGGTTAAAATAGAAGAAAGGAAAATCCATTAGATTTTAAGATGGTAGCGGAAGAATATGGAATAGATAAGATTAAAGTACTTGATGGCTTAGAGGCGGTCAGGAAAAGACCAGCAATGTATATTGGCTCAACAGATGAAAGAGGGCTCCATCATTTAGTTGAGGAAGTTGTTGATAATTCTGTTGATGAGGCAATTGCTGGATACTGCAATAAAATAGATGTTGTAATCCATAGGGATGGAAGTATAAGCGTTGAAGATAATGGAAGAGGAATTCCAGCAGAAATACATGCTGAATACGGGCTATCAGGAATAGAAGTGGTTATGACAAAGCTCCATGCGGGAGGAAAGTTTGAAAAAGGGGCGTATAAGGTGGCGGGCGGACTGCATGGGGTGGGGGTGAGTGTGGTTAATGCTCTTTCTGAATGGCTTGAAGTGGAAGTAAGAAGGAATGGGAAAATTTACAGGCAGCGCTATCATAGGGGGAAGCCATTTAAGCCAGTTGAAATTGTTGGAGAGGCAAATGAAACTGGAACAAAAGTTTCTTTTCTGCCAGACGCAGAAATTTTTGGAAATCTTGCATTTGATTATCATACAATCCGGAGAAGATTGCAGGAAATAGCATTTTTGAATAGGGATTTAAGAATAAGAATTTTTGATGAGAGGGATGGAAGAGAAGATGTTTTTCAATATAAGGGAGGAATTTGTGAATTTATTGAACATTTGAACAAGAATAAAAATTCAATTCATCCAGTGATTTATTTTAATGGAAAAAGAGAGGATGTGGAAATTGAAATAGCATTTCAATATAATGATGGCTATACAGAAAATATATTAACATTTGTGAATAACATAAATACAAAAGAAGGAG
Source organism: Thermoplasmatales archaeon (assembly GCA_014361245.1). NCBI lineage: Archaea > Methanobacteriati > Thermoplasmatota > Thermoplasmata > Thermoplasmatales > Thermoplasmatales archaeon. The sequence continues at coordinate 13,294 of JACIWB010000008.1, forward strand.
GAACACATTTATCTGGCTTTAGATCAGCTCTTACAAGAGTTTTGAATGAATATGGCAAAAAGAATTTTTTCAAAAACAATGAAACATTTAATGGAGAGGATGTGAGGGAGGGTTTAACTGCTATAATAGCATGCAAAATTGAAAATCCCCAGTTTGAAGGGCAGACAAAAACAAAGCTGGGAAATAGTGAGGTAAAGGGAATTGTTGAAACAATGTTTTATGAAAAATTGATGGCCTATCTTGAGGAAAATCCATCGATTGCAAGGAAAATAATAGAAAAAGTTTTACAGACAGCAAGGGCGAGGGAGGCGGCGAGAAAAGCAAAAGAACTTGCAAGGAAAAAAAATTATATTGAGTCATTAACTTTGCCAGGCAAACTGGCGGACTGTGTTGAGGATGACCCGGATAAATGCGAGCTTTTCATAGTAGAAGGGGATTCTGCTGGTGGTTCTGCGAAGCAGGGGCGAGATAGAAAGTTTCAGGCAATTCTGCCGTTGAAGGGTAAAATATTGAATGTTGAGAAATCAACTTTTGAAAAGTTGCTCGGAAATGAGGAAATAAAGGCAATGATCTCTGCCATCGGAACTGGCATAGGAAATGAATTTGATATAAGGAAAATAAATTACAAAAAGATCATCATAATGACTGATGCGGATGTTGATGGTGCTCACATAAGAACGCTTCTTCTTACATTCTTCTTCAGATATATGCGGGAGCTAATTGAGAACGGATATATTTACATTGCACAGCCACCCCTTTACAGAATTAAGAAAGGAAGTGAGGAATACTATGCATACAGTGAAGAGGAAATGAGGAATATAGCAGGCAATGGAGCAACCATACAGCGCTATAAAGGTCTGGGAGAAATGAACCCAGAGCAGTTATGGGAAACAACAATGAATCCTTCGAAGAGAATACTGAAAAAAGTTGAAATAGAAGATGCAATAAAAGCAAATGAAATATTTACAATTCTGATGGGTAAAAATGTTGAGGAAAGAAGGGAATTCATAAAAAAGCATGCAAAGGAAGTGATGAACCTTGATATCTGATGAAAGAGTTTTTATAAGGGCTATTGAAGAAGAGATGAAAACTTCTTACCTAGACTACTCAATGAGTGTAATAATAGGAAGAGCCTTGCCAGATGTTAGAGATGGGTTAAAGCCAGTTCATAGGAGAATACTATACTCAATGAATGAAATGGGTTTGAGGCATAACAAGCCCTACAGAAAATCAGCGAGAATAGTTGGAGATGTTCTTGGTAAATATCATCCTCACGGTGACAAGGCAGTTTATGATGCATTGGTGAGAATGGCTCAACCTTTTTCAATGAGATACCCTCTTATAGATGGGCAGGGAAACTTTGGAAGCATTGACGGCGATGAACCGGCGGCGATGAGATATACGGAGGCAAGGCTTACGAGAATAAGTGAGGAAATGCTTAAGGACATAGATAAGGATACTGTTACATGGCGAGATAATTTTGATAGCACCTTAAAAGAGCCTGAATTTTTGCCATCTCTATTGCCAAATCTGCTTGTAAATGGCTCAACTGGAATAGCGGTTGGGATGGCAACTGAAATTCCACCCCATAACTTAAATGAGATTGTTGACGCAATAATGGCAATAATTGATAATCCTGATATAACAATTGAAGAATTATTTAAATATGTAAGAGGGCCGGATTTTCCAACAGGGGGGATAGTTTATGGAAGGAATGCAATATTGAATGCTTACAAAAATGGGCAAGGTATCATAAAAATAAGGGCAAAAACAAAAATTGAGGAGGACAGCATAATAATAAATGAACTTCCATATGGGGTAAATAAATCAAAATTGATTAAAGATATTGCAAATTTGGTTAAAAAGGGAAAAATAGAAGGAATTGCTGAATTGAGAGATGAGTCAGATAGAAGCGGATTAAGGATATTTATAAGAGTTAAAAAGGGTATTGATGCTGAGGTTGTGATGAATCAACTTTTCAAGCATACACAGCTTGAAAAGTCATATGGAATTTTAAACATTGCAATTGTAGATGGTATTCCAAAAATATTGAATTTGAAAGAGATGATTCTTGAGTATATAAAACACAGAAAAAATATAATAACAAAGAGATGTGAATATGAGCTTAAAAAAGCGGAAGAAAGAAAGCATATTCTTGAAGGACTTGCAAAAGCACTTGAAAATATAGATACCATAGTTGATATTATAAAAAAATCAAAAGATAGTAAGGAGGCGATGGAAAATCTGATAAAAGAGTTTAATTTTTCTCAAATACAGACAAAAGAGATTATATCTATGCCACTGTCAAAATTAACTTCTTTTGAAACAGATGAAATAAAGAAGGAAAAGATTGAGAAGGAAAATGAGGTTGAGAAGCTTAAAAAAATTCTTGGAGATGAGAATGAGATATATAAAATAATTAAGGAAGAACTTTCTTATTTAAAAAAGATGTATGGTGATGAAAGGAGAACTGAAATAGTTGAGGAGATGGGTGAATTTGATAGAGAAGATTTTATTCCCGAAGAAAATGTTGTTATAATTTTAACTGATAGAGGGTATATCAAGAGGGTGAAACTGGATGATTATAAAAGGCAGAGGAGAGGGGGAAAGGGAATTCTGGGGATGAGGGTAAAGGAAGAAGACGCAGTTTATAAAACAGTTATCTCATCAACACATGATATATTATTTTTCTTTTCATCTGATGGAAAAATATATAAGAAGAAGGCCTATGAAATTCCTCCAGGAGATAGATATTCAAAGGGAAGGGCAATAGCAAATATACTTCAATCAAATGAAATAAGAGAAATTTTACCTGTAAAAAGTTTTGATGATTACCTCGTCTTTGCTACAAAAAAAGGAATTGTTAAGAAAACATCTCTTAAAAAATTCATAAATATAAGGAGAAATGGATTGATTGCAATAAAACTTAAGGATGATGAAATCATAGGTGTTAAAATTTTAAAGGAAAATGATAAAATAGTTTTATCAACAAAAAATGGATATGCATGTGTTTTTAATGAAAAGGATATCAGGGCAATGGGAAGAAATGCAAGAGGGGTAAGAGGAATAAAATTAAGGGATGGTGACGAAGTTATATCTCTTGAAATAGGAAAAGATGATTTACTTACAGTAACTGAAAAAGGATACGGAAAGAGAACAAGTATAAGCGAGTATAGGACGACAAAAAGAGGGGCTAAAGGAGTAATTACAATAAAAATTATTGAGAAAAATGGTAAGGTGGTGAGTGTTTTATCTGTAAAGGATGAGGATGAAATTTTAATATCCACTTCTCAGGGAATGGTTGAGAGAATAAAGGTTTCAGATATAAGAAAGCAGGGAAGAAACACAATCGGAGTAAGATTGATGAAGCTGGATGAGGGGGATAAAATAAGGAGTGTATCCAAAATAAACTTTTAATGGGCCGGTGGATCAGAGGAAGATCGCCTGCTTCGCAAGCAGGAGGCCGCGGGTTCGAAATGCGCCACGAAAATCCCGCCCGGTCCATTAATCTTCTTTAAATCTTTCCCACTCGCTTATTAAGCATCCGCAATATTTTTGAGTGTAGAGCCCATAAACTTTTATAATTGCTCTTGCCTCGCCTGCTCCTTCTCTGAAATCTTTATAGTAAAACTTAATACCATATTTTTCTCCTATTTTCTCGCCCACTCTTTTTATTTCATTATGATATTGATTATGGGAAGAGAGCAGTGTTGTTGAAAAAGCATCAAAGGAATTATTTTTTGCATATTCTGCAGTTTTATTCAATCTGTATTCATAGCAATTTATGCACCTATCCGGTCGCTCAAAATTTTTTATTTGTTTCAGATAATCTTTAAAGTCATATTCTCCATAAATTATTTCAACATTTTCAATTTTTGAATATTTAATCAAAGCATCTTTCCTTGCTTTATATTCCATATAGGGATGTATATTTGGATTATACCAATAACCAATAACTTCATGTTCTTCCTCTCTCATTTTTTTATGTGGATATGCAAAACAGGGAGCACAGCATATATGCACTAAAATTTTCATAATATTAAACTTTTTAAAAATTTAATTTTAACTATCGAGAACACTTCAAAAAATTCTCGCCCCTGGATTGTAAATGGCTAAAATGCAGTTAAAACATTTCCAGAATCTCTTCAATCTTGCTTTGAGGATGTTTTTTAATGCCCATCTATATTGGAGCCCTATCTTAATTAGTGGCTTATTCTCGCGATAAACCAAGAAGCTATTGACAAATTTTATTACATCTATTACCATGCAACGCCTGTATTTTCTGGAATTAGTAAATAATTGGGCAGATTTATGATACCATTGCCTTAGGGCTTCATTATCCTGCATAGTAAAGAATGATGGCAATCATAATTTCTATCTTTTTCTTGTCCCAGCAAAAGATATTTTTTTCTAACTAATTCTATTAATTGGTGTAGCATTTCTTATTTTTTAAATTTTCAAATTCTTACAGTGCCACTATTGAGCGAAATTATTATAGAGTTGAAATTAATATCTATTCATGAAAAACAAAAAAATTGTTGTGATTGTAAGCGCTGTACTCATTGCAACAATTTTTTCTGGATGTATAGAGAGTGTTAAAGAGGTTGAGGGTTTTAATATAAAAACTGTTGAGCAATTAAGCTCGGAAAGAATTACTGATGAAATACCAGTAATAGTAGATGATGATAATCCATTTTATGCACTTATTGCAACTCCCGCATCCTTATATTATAATGGCTCTTCATTGCATGTTGCCCCTCTTTTAGTTGAAAATTTTGATAAACCATCAGGAGCTATTGAAAGATTTAAGAAAATTTATCCAGCGAGTTATAAAGAATTTTATGGAATAACAGCAGAAAATTTATCAATAGAGTTAAGCAAGTTATGGAAAAGAAGCGATGCAATTATGCTTATTGAAGAAAGTGAAAAAGGTTACAGCATGGGTGTTGTTGCGGTGCCGTTGGCTTGCTATTTGAATATTCCTGTTTTTGTTACAAATAATACCGATAGAATAAAGGATGATTTGAAAAGATTGAATGTAGAATATACTTTTGTATGCGGTGATTTGAAAGGTTATAAAACAACTTGGCGATTTAATAGTGTAGAAGAAATAAATGATTTTATGATTGAATTTTTGAAAACAAGATTTGGAGGGGTAAATTATATCACAATCACGAACCCAGCAGACACAAGGAGGGCGCAGGTATTAAACAGCACTACCTATGAATTTGAAAATGAGACATTATCTGCAAATGTTTTACTTGCTCAATCAATAAATGCGATATTAAATGGGTTTGCTCTTTTCTCATATAATCAATTTTTAATTCCAGATTATAAATATACACGCCTGAAAATAGATTTAATTAATGAAAATTCCGAATATGTAAGTGAATTAGGAGATGATTTAATATTATTAATTTATAATCCAGATGATGAAGTATATGTTTATACATCAACCGCAGCAGGCTTGCCAGAGGTGGAAGACGGGGATATAGTTGTGGATAAGGTTCATTATGAAACAATAATATATAACAAGCCAGGGGAATATTATGCAGAAGTTTTGGGGAGATGGGTTGCTTTTACAAGCGGAAAATATAGATTAAAGATAGATGTTGAAGAATTATCCCATCCTTATGAACCACTTATGAAAAATCTTTCATCGATGGCACCATATATAACCTCCTACCATAAAGGGATTGTCTTTGCAAAACCTGAATTTGCTTTTGCTGGAAATGAAGAGATTGGAATTGAAGGGGTTGTTTATCCATCAACAAATGAAAGGCTTGTTGAGCCATGCAACAGGCATGTTCTTGAAATACATAACCAGCTAAATAAAATTCTTTCAAAAATTGCAAATATATCAGATGAGAAAGAACTGAGAAATTTTTATGCAAATAATCCAATTTATATCGCAATAATGGCTGATCCAACAATGGTTCCGATGTTTTACTATCATAATCCAGATAGTGACAACATAATAGGAGTGCAACTTCCAAGCGATTTTATATACGGAAATATTGACCCAAATCCAGCAGATTTAGAAAATGATTCATTTACATATTATCCATTCCAGGAAAATGCTGTCGGAAGAATAACGGGATATGATGCCCAGGATTGCTCTGCTCTTATTGCAAGAACAATATTTTATAATGAGATAATAGATAAGCTTGGGGAATGGAAGAATAATGCAACAGTTCAAACAGGTGCTGGCTTGGAATTTCAGTGGATTCCTATCCTAACCTCTCTGTCAAATATCCTGAGTGGGGGGCATGAACCAACAAAATGGCCAACAGGAGAAAGTTTGTTTATAAATAAAAGATTAAGCAAAGATATGGAAGAAGGAGGTTTTGAAGTAAAAAGTACCCATCTTTTGGCATCGCAGAGAGAAGGTTTTAAGGATTTGGCAAGCTATACAAGCAGATTTAATATATTATTCCCGAACCTTATTGAATTTATAAGTGGTGAAAGAGTGGTTAAAGGAGGAGAATATCAGAGAAATAGCAATCTTATTTTTGTATTTAATCATGGAATTTATTATCTCTATGAATCAGGTGATGTTATTCTCGATTCCCTCGGTTTCCCACCTGTGACATGGACATCGAGATTTATTTCATTTGCTTCAAGTGGATTAACAAATCATGGAGCATATGCAGTGAGATACATTGTAAATGAAGAATATGGACCAAGTATTATTTTTGTTGAAAGCTGTATTGTGGGAAGAACAGATGGATTGCTTCCAGAGAATTGTCTCACCCAAGCATATTTACATGCAGGAATTAATGCAATTGTAGCATCTACAAGGGTTACTGCGGATCCAGGCTATATAGAACCCGGTCTAATTTTCAAGGGATTTGGAGCAAAAGGTTTTGTAAAAGCACTTATAAAATATTTAATAAAAGGTGAATTTCCCGAACCACATTTCGGTGCAGTCATAGCGGAAGATTTTATCCTAAACTTAAATAATAACGAGACGGTTGGGGTTGCCCTAAGAAATGCAAAGAATTCATATCTTCCAAAAGATGCAAATTCAACATTCCTATGGACTCCTCCTCTCACAAAAGCAAGATACGAAAGTGGGGCATATCTCGATAAAAAATATGTTTGCCTTAGAGAATTCAATTTATATGGTGACCCAGCTCTAAATCCATATCAGCCAATAAACAAGGGTTAATTAGTATTCCCTCCACCTGTTGTTGCATTTTGTGCATATATAAATCCTCGTCTCTGGCTCGTCTGCCGCCCTCGTCTGGCGCAGGATCCAGTATGCTTCATTATTCCCGCATTTAGGACATATTGTAGAGATTTTTGGTAAAAGAGATATTTCTTCTTCAATTACAATTGCATCGCTTTCCCTTCTTTTTGATACAACTTTTTTATTTTCCTTTTTTTGTGAGTGACCGCATTTTTTGCAGATCAATTCATCCCCTTTTGGATACATTAATGAGCCGCATTTCGGGCAGAGCATGCCTCAGAAGATAATTTTACTTTAAATTATTTTCCATTTTGTTTCTTTTCCTATATCTTCAAGCTCAATGCCCACATTTCTCAAGTCATCTCTTATTTCATCCGCAAGCTTATAATTTTTATTTTCCCTTGCTTCCTTCCTTATTTCAATAATTTTTTCTATTATCTTTTCGCTCTTTTTCTCTTTAATACCATATCTCTCAGCGAGAAGCAATAAAGAGCTTTCATCAATTTTTCTTTCTTCCTTAAATATATTTAATACGCTGGCAATACTTAGAAATTCATCAAGTGCAAATCTGCAAATCTCTTCCTTTGGTTTTTTTTCTTCCATCAAAAATCTATTTGTCGCTCTTACAAAATTGAAAATTTCCTCTACTGCTTTTGGAGTGTTGAAATCATCATCCATTGCCTTTTCAAAATTCATTTTTATGTTTTTTATTTCTTCGAGATAATTTTTCTCTTCCTTACTTAAATCTTTTTTCCTTAATTTTTTACTCTCGCCCGCAAACTCGTCCAGTTTTTCTTTCATATAAATAATCTTCTTAAGAGAATTTGATGCATTTTCAATTCCTTCCTCACTGAAATCTGCCGGGCTTCTGTAATGATAGGATGCAAAAAAGAAGCGTAAATTGTCTGCTCCCCATTCATCTATTGCATCTCTCAGATTTATTATATTTCCTAGAGATTTACTCATTTTTTCTCCTCTTATTTTTAAAAGCCCGCAATGAAGCCAGTAATTAACAAATCTCCTTCCATAAAATGCTTCTGATTGAGCAATCTCATTTTCATGGTGAGGAAATATTAAATCTTCCCCCCCGCCGTGTATATCAATTGGCACACCAAGATATTTTGAACTCATAACCGAGCATTCTATATGCCATCCTGGTCTGCCATCACCCCATGGGCTGCGCCATTTTGGCTCGTTTGGTTTTGCTGATTTCCAGAGAGCGAAATCTTCCTTGTTTATTTTTCCTTCGCCACTAACTCTTGCGCCCGCCATTATCTCCTGCATATTCTGCCTTGATAAAATTCCATATCCCTCAAATTTTTTAACACTGAAATAGACATCTCCATCGCTGAGATATGCGTATCCCTCATCAATCAATTTTTTTATGAAATCTATCATATCTTCAACATGCTCTGTTGCTTTTGGGTAAAAACTTGCTTCCCTTATTCCGAGCTTTTTCATATCCTCAAAGCATCTTTTTGCATACATATCCGCATATGCAGGTGCCGGCATGCCTGCTTTATTTGCCGCATCTATTATTTTATCATCTATATCAGTTATATTCTGAACATAAAAAACATCATATCCTTTATATTCAAGATATCTCCTTATTATATCAAATGCAACATATGTGCGTGCGTGTCCTATATGGGCATCGCTATATGTGGTTATTCCACAAACATACATTCTTACCCTTTTTCCTTCTAGAGGAATAAAAATCTCTTTTTTTCTGCTGAGGGTATTGAATATTTTGAGCATGAAATAAAATACTGATATTTAAAAAAACTTATGCATTCAGCATATTCTCGGTATTATCTCTCCAGTTGGCATCTCAAGAATTCTCTTGCCCCCTACTCTTGTATTTAAAATTACATAATTTCCATTACTTACCTCCCCTATTATTTCCGCATTTCTCCCATATTTATGCTTCCTTATTGCTTCAAGAACATCCTCCGCCTGCGAAGCCATCACTCCTATAACCATTTTTCCTTCATTTCCAACTGCATATGGGTCAATTCCAAGCATCTCGCAGGCGGCGAGTGTTGCTTCATTTATTGGTATTTTCTCCTCTTCAATATTAATTCTAACTCCAGATTTTTTTGCCATTTCATTAAGCGCGCTTGCTATCCCCCCTCTTGTTGCATCTTTTGCAGAAACAATTCCTCCAGCCTTTAATGCTTTTTCAATTAGTCCATAGAGAGGGGCAACATCTGATTTAACCTTTCCTTCAAAACCATATCCTTCTCTTTTTGAAATAATTGCAATTCCATGATCAGCAATTGTTCCAGTTAAAATTATTTTATCTCCTTCTCTCAAGCATGAATCAAGAAGCCATCTATTTCTCTTTGTTATTTCAAAATTTTCATCAAGCAGTTTTGTTGCCTTTCCTATTGCTGAAGTTGTTATAATCATATCCTTTACTCCCCCCCTCTCAACAACTTTTGTATCACCAGTAACTATCTCAACATCTCCTTCAATTGCTGTCTTGGATATGCTTTCAAGAATTTTTCTATATTTTTCTATTTCAAACCCTTCTTCCATAATCATTGCAAGAGCCATTGCAACGGGCTTAGCTCCAATAGATGCTATATCATTTATTGTGCCAGCGACCGCAAGCTTTCCTATATCCCCACCAGGGAAAAAAATCGGCTGAACAGTATGGCTATCTGTCGTAAAAGCAATTTCATCAAAAATCGCTGAATCATCCATTTCCTGTAATCCCACCTCTGCCTTCCTATTTTTGAATTCTTTAATTATGAATTCCTCTATTAATTTAGCCATTTCCCGCCCGCCAGCGCCGTGTGAGAGTTCTATTCTATGCATCTCTTATTCCTTCCTCCAAAACAGCAAATACAACTTCTCCTTCCGGGAGGTGTGGTGAATCTATAAGGCGTGCTATTCTTTTTCCACCTTTTGATTTCCTCAAATAAAGTCTGAACATTGCTGTATGCCCTACTATATGACCTCCTATTGGTTGGGTTGGATCACCAAAAAATACATCAGGGCGGGCTGCAACCTGATTTGTTACACATATAACAGCGTTATTTATTCTTGCAAATTTTAGTAGCGTATGCATGTGTTTATTAAGCTTTTGCTGCCTTTCTGCTAGCGAGCTTCTCCCAATATATTCCGCTCTAAAATGTCCTGTTAATGAATCAACAACTAAAAGCCTTACATTGTGCTCCTTAGCTATCTCATTTGCCTTCTCAACCAGCATCATCTGATGATTTGAATTGAATGCGGTTGCAACATGTATCTTCTTCAAAGCTTCTTTTCCATCCATTCCATAACCACTTGCCATCTGGATTATTCTTTCTGGACGGAATGTATTTTCTGTATCAATGAAAATTGCCTCTCCATCCAAGCCACCCTCCTCTTCCTTCAGCTGAACATTTACACATAATTGATGAGCAATCTGTGTTTTACCGGAACCAAATTCTCCAAAGAGTTCTGTTATTGCCTGCGTCTCGAATCCTCCACCTAGCAATTCATCAAGGCTTTTTGAACCAGTTGTAAGATGTTTTCTTTCCTTCAATCTTTCAAGCAATGTATCACCTGTTTCAAATCCTCCTACATCCGCTTTTTCTCTAGCTGCCTGTATTATTTTGAGGGCTGTTCCTTCGCCAATTTCAGCTATTTCTGCAAGCTCCGCAGGAGAAGCAACCGCAATTGCCATCAAATCATTATAACCTGCTTCTTCAAGCTTTTTTGCGGTGGCGGGCCCCACACCCGGTAAATCTTCAAGATCAATCATATTATCAAATTTCAATACATAGCAGATTTATAAAAGTTATCCCAATTCTGGCATATGGGGACTGTCAACTTAACACCTCCAGATTGTAAAGACAAGCCCAAGCCACACTCCACCGTTTCCAGAATCTTTTAACTCTTGCCTTGAATAAACTATACCATCCTTCTATAGCATTTCTTTCTCCAAATGTTTCATGCTTGTATTTCAATCCCAATCCCTGTAATGCCCACCTATACCATGGTCCTTTATCAACCAGTATCAATGGTTTATTTTCACACACATCTAATACTTTCCTGAGAAAATAATAGGCATCAAAGGATGTTCTTGTGGTGGAAACATGAACTGCAACATGGTTCATCATCAACATCTATTGCAGTCTCTTCTTTTTAACAATAAAAAAATCCTTGCATTTGTGATACATTTTCTTACTGCTTCATATGAAAATATTTCAAAATCTCTCAGAATTTTGCTGGTTTTTCTGTAGGATAGTCCAGCAAAATATAGAAGAATGGCCAGTGCCTTTATTTTCCAATCTTTTCTTTCCTCAAACCATTTTCACTTTATATTTTTTTTAAGTTAACAGTCCCGATTGTAAAAATCATTAATGTTATATATATCTAATTAATTAGGATGGGGAAGGGATGTATATAAAATGCATTACGCTTGAAAACTTTAAATCATTTGGAAATAAAATTAGCATACCCTTTCTTCCAGGATTTACAGCTATTACTGGCCCAAATGGCTCAGGAAAGTCAAATATAGTGGATGCAATACTTTTTTTGCTGGGCATAAGAAGCCCGAAAATGATAAGAGCGGAGAGACTCGTTGATTTAATATATAAAGGAAACAAGGAAGCAAATTATTGTAAAGTTTCAATCGTTTTTGACAATTCATCAAGAAAAATACCAGTTGATAGTGATGAAATTGTTCTTACAAGAAAAATAAAAATTTCCCCTTTGCCAGATAATCCATCAAATTTTTACAGCTATTTTTATATAAATGGAAAATCAGCTTCACTTAATGAATTCGTTGATTTGCTTTCTTCTGCCCATATTTCCCCTACCTGTATAGTTCAGCAAGGGGATGTAACTTCAATAGTTGAGATGGGGGATTTTGAAAGGAGAAAATTAATAGATGAAGTTGCGGGGATAGCCGATTTTGATAGAGATATAGAGAAAGCAAAAAGAGAAAGAGATGAAGTAGAAAAAAACATGGAACATATATCAATTGTCCTAGATGAAATAAAAAAGCAGTTAAGACAGCTTAAAAAAGAGAAGGATGAGGCAATAAAATATAAAGAAAAAGTGGAGGAATTTAATAAAACAAAAGCAATGCTTTCCTATAAAAAGAAGATTGAAATAGAAAAAGAGATAAAAGAGGTACAGAAACAGATAGATTATTATGAAAAAGAAAAAATAAATAATGAAAAAGAACTTTTTGAGTTGAAGAAAAAATATAAGGAAAAACAGATATCTTTCCAGGAAATAGAAAATAAATTAATGGAGTTGGGCGGCGAGGAAATTTTAAAAATAAAGGAAAAAATAGATTTTTTCAGGGAAGAAAATATAAAAGCAAAAGAAAAAATAAATTATTACAGGAAAGAAATTGCTGAGAAAAAAGGAGAAGCAGAGCAGATAAAGGGATTAATTAATAAGATAATAAAGGAAGAAGAAAAATGTGAAAATGCAATAGAAAACATTAAAAAGGAAATCGAAAAAACAGATAAAGAAATCTCTTTAAAAGAGAAGGAAGTTTCCCAGATAAAAGCAGAAATTGAGAAAACAGATGAAAAAACAGTCTCTTTGAGCAGAGAAATCGCAAAAATAAAAAAAGAAATAGAGAAGGCAAAAGAGGATATGCATTCATTACTACTTGAAAGAGATAGAACGGTTCAGAAGAGAGATGGATTATCAACAAAACTCAACGAATTAATGAATATCAAAAACAATTTTGATATAGAACTCAAGGAATTAAAAATGGAAATTGGGGAGGCACAGAAAGTTGAAAAAGAAAGAAGAGGCAGAAAGGAGCAATTAGAGAAAAAACTTTTCGAAAAAAAGAAGGAAGAAGCAAGCATTGGAGAAAAACTGAGGGAAGTTGAAAGAGAAATACTCAGATTGCAGAGAGAGTTATCAAAGCTCAAGCTAAGCGAGGATATATCATTTTCACCCTCAACAAAAGAAATTTTAAGGCTTAGGGATGAAGGTATAATAAGGGGAATACATGGTAGCATAGCCGAACTTGTAAAGGTAGATGATAAATATAGGAAGGCAATAGAGGTTGCGGCGGGCAGGCGGGCGGAGGCGGTGGTGGTGGAGAACGATGAGGTTGCGGCGAAGTGCATTGACTACCTTAAGAAAAATGATTACGGAAGGGTTACTTTTTTACCTTTAAATAAAATGGTTGCAGGGAAGCCAAGGGGGAGGGCTTTGCTTGTTATAAGAAATGAAAATGTTCTTGGTTTTGCAATGGATCTTGTATCCTATGATAAAAAATATGAGCCAGCGGTTTGGTATGTGCTTGGTGACACAATTGTCGTGAATAATCTTGATGCTGCCCGCTCATTGATGGGTGGCATAAGAATGGTAACTCTTGATGGAGAACTTATAGAACCTTCGGGAGCAATTACCGGAGGGAGCCTTCCAAAAGGAGGACTTTTTGAAATGTGTGATTTGAAAAAAAGCATGGAATTGAAATATAAACTCAGTGAGTTGAGTAGGGAGCAGGAAGAGCTAACCGATGCATTTATAAAAATAAAGGAAGAAATTGGAAAAATAGATAATGAATTAAAAATTTTGCCAGATTATAAACTAGAGGAAATTGAAAAATATGAGGTAAGGAAAAGAGAAATAGAAGGTAAATTAAAGGTAATAAATGATGAATTAAGGAAATTGGAGAACGAATTAAATGAAATTAATAGTGTTATAATGGACTATGAAGGGAAGATAAAGGAAAAACAGAATGAAATAAGTCAGCTTGAAGAATTAAGGAAAAGGAAGGAAGAGGAAGTCATAAGTATAGCAAGTGAGGAAAAAATCAAGAAAATAAATTTTCTAAAAGAAGAAATTGAAAAATTAAAAGAAGAAAGCAGAAATCTTATTGCTAATTTAAGAGGGAAGGAAAAAGAAAGGGAGGTTATTTTATCTCAGAAAAATGAAATAGAAAGAAGGCTCGGTGAAAATGAAATAAAATTAAAGGAAATGGAGAAAGAATTAGCTGAAGAAGAGAGGAGATATGATGAAAGTGGTAAAGAAATAAAGGCATATGAAGAAATTGAGAAAAAAATTATTTCAAAAACAAAGGGTTTGAGTGAGGAAAGAGATAAACTTTATAAGGAAATTGTTGAAATCGAAAAAATAATTGATAATTTATCAACAAAGATGGAGGCAACAATTGATATAATATCCAAAACTAAAGCAAGATTACCATCGCTTGAAAGTGCTCTTTCTGAGATAATGGATATAAATTATGAATTTAAGGAAGAGGAAATTTTATCAATCGATGAGATAAAAAAGAGAATGAAGGAATTAGAAGAAGCTATCCAAAAGATGGAACCTGTTAATATGAAAGCACTCGAGGAATATGAAAAACAGGAAGAAAGAAAGAAAAAATTTGAAGAAGATTATAACAGACTTAAGGAGCAAAGAGATAATCTGATAAAACTTGAGGAGGAAATAAAGAATAAGAAAAATAAAACTTTTTATGAAGTATTTAATGAAATAAGAAAAAATTTCATAAAAATATATAGTGAGTTGAGTGGTGCTGAAGGTGATTTAATTCTACAAAATCCAGAAAATCCATTTGAGGGAGGATTGACAATAAAGGTTAAGAAAAATGGAAAAACAATGAGTTTGTACTCTCTCTCGGGTGGAGAAAAAAGCATTGCATCTCTTGCATTTATATTTTCGATGCAGGCATATGAGCCCTCTCCCTTCTATATTTTAGATGAAATTGACATGTTCCTTGATGAAAAAAATGCAGAAAAAATAGCAAAAATGATTCTTTCAAATTCTTCCTCTGCTCAATTTATTGTTGTATCTTTGAGAAGAGTTACAATAAAAAATGCTAATCATATTTACGGAGTTACCATTTCGAATGGTGTATCAACAATTGTAGGGAATATAAATATAAAAGAATTGGAAAAAATGGCGGAAATAAAATGAAAGAAGAGTTAATAGACCACATACTGAAAAACAGGGAAATGTTCTACAATAAAAAAAATATTCAGAACTATATAGAGATGATAGAGAAGAAAGTATTCATTAAAAATCCTTTTGATAGGATTATAGCTATACTATTTGAGCTTGTTATTGAAAATGAAATAGACCCATTAAATGTTGATTTAATATCTTTTTCAAATTTATATATGGAAAAAGTAAGGGGGGAAGAAATAAATCTTTTTGTTGTGGGAAAAATAATTTCTATGGCATGGAAAATTTTAAGATTGCAAAGTGAAAGGGTTATAGAAAGTATAGAGAAAAAAGAAGTTGAGATTGATGTACCTGACTGGTATGGAGATGATGAAATATTCTATTACACCCAGAAGGTTATTAATGATGAAATCCCACTTGATTCCAAGATAAGAAGATGTCCTTCTGTCAGAGTTACAATATTTGACCTTATAAATGCGTTTGAGGAAGCAAGAGAAGAAATTGAAAAAAGAGGAAAAAACAGAAAAACAGTTGATAACAGGACAAATAATTTATCGCCACCCAGGGAACATATACACAAGGAAGATATTGAGGAAGACATAAAAAAATTGATGGAAAAATTAAGTAAGTTAAATGGAAAAGCAATTCCTGTTAAGAATCTTTGCTCCCGCAAGGAGGATATTGTATCTATACTCTTACCTCTGCTCTTTCTTGCCAAGGAAGGAAAAATAGTTATATGGCAGGAGAATTTTCCGTTTGGAGAAATATATATAAGGATGAAACATGGAAGTTAAAAAGATTATAGAGGCAATAATTTTTGCATCTGGTAAACTGGTAAGCAAAGACGATATAAAAAAAATTTTTTTGTTTAAGGAAAAGGAAATAGATGATGCAATAATGCAATTAAAAGAGCAATATAAAGATTCAGCAATAGAAATTATTGAAAGCGAAAACAGGTATGCAATGCAGGTTAGGGATAAATATGTTGAATATACAAAAAAGTTTGCACCGATGGAAATACCAAAAAATTTACTCAAAACTCTTTCAATAATAGCATATCATCAACCAATAAAGCAATCTGAACTCAGAAAAATTGTAGGAGAAAAGGTTTATGAACATGTTAGAGAATTGCAGAAGAAGGGCTTCTTAAAGTTAAAAAATCAGGGAAGAACAAAAATAATAGAAACCTCCCAGTTTTTCTATGACTATTTTGGCTTCGATAAAAAAGATAAGGAAAAAATAAAGAAGTCACTGTATGAGAGAGTTTTTTAGCCAAAAAGTGCTCCCAAACCTGCGGCTATTTCTTCCTCACTGACTTTCTTTTCCTCTTTCTTTTCCTCTTTTTTCTCTTCCTTCTTCTCTTCCGGCGCCCCTGCTGCTGGCATTGCTGGCATCACTGGCATTGAAGACGCTTTTGATATTATTTCATCTATGTTTACTCCTTCAAGAGAAGAGATTAGCGCTTTTATTTTTGCGTCATTTATTTCTACGCCCGCAGCCTGAAGCACCTTTTTCAAGTTATCTTCGTTTATTTCCTTACCCGCTGCATGCAAGAGCATTGCTCCATATATATATTCCATTTTTCAACCTCCGATTTTATTTTCTAATGCTTTAGCATGTAAATACGCTCTATTTATAAATGCTTCTATTGTTTTCCCGCTATATATATTTCTTTCTATTGCCAGATGATATGCTGAATTATATGCCTTTATTATAATTTGATTTATGGCATCCCTTGCAGGATAGCAGATTTCAACAGCAATATTAATTGCATTTGCAACACATCTTTGTATTTCCTCAAATATTTTAACGAGATCAACAGCAAGTATATCAGGTGTATAAATTATACCATTTTCAATAAATGCATTTATTTTTAGTCCTATCTCAATAGGCTTTATATCAAGCTTTCCAAGAACCTGAGCAATTTGTGGGGAAATAACTTCTCCTTTTTTAACAAGAACAACATCCTTTTCTATAACTACCTTGCCCTCTCTTATAGAAGCTGGTATGCCAGATTTTTGAAGCTCACCAACTATTGGACCTGGCTTGAAATTTGTCTCACCTTTTTTTATTATTATATCCTCGCTTGCAATTTCCCCTCCTTTCGCTGGTGCTTTAGTTCTTGCGCTTTCTATGAGCTTGTAAAGTTTAAAAGGATTAAGATTTGAGGCGATTATCGCACTTTCGCTTTCAATATAATCAGCGAGTTTTCCACTGCCGTTTGAGAGAGCTCTTTTTATGAGATTATTTTTAGATACCCTTATTACTGCCTTTCCTCTCAAACTTTCTCTTATTTTTTGCATCTGATAAGCAGGTATTCCTCTTATCCCCACAATTCCAACTACCTGGTATGAGGATATTATATTTTTGATTTCCTCTACTTCCTTTATTTTCCATTCAGCTGGCATTATATCACTCTCACAGGCAGACCCATTGTTGTTTTTATATAAGCCGAAGAAATATTCATTCTACCTCTTTCAAGTTTTCCCTCAATCCTGTGTAATACTGTTTCTATATTTTCTGCTATATCTTCGACTGGCATATTTTCTTTTCCTACCAGACAATGAATAACTGGCTTATCTTTCGAGCGTATCCTTATGCTCCTCCTCAACTTCCCCACAACCTCACCTATATTTACTTCTGGGGGGACTGGTTTTGGCATCTTCCCGCGGGGCGCAAGTATTTTACCCAAGCTTCTTCCTATGAGTGGCATAAGTGATGCTTCAGCTATGAATAAATCATATTCCTCCGCAAGACTTTTTGCTTTCTTTTTATCTTCCGCAAGCTCCTTTATTTCATCCGACATTATAACCCTATCCGCCACCTCTCTGGCTTTTAGAGCAAGTTCTCCTGTAGCAAAAACAGCAATTTTTGCATCTTTGCCTCTTCCTTTTGGAAGCTCTATTTCTTCATCTATTCTATTCTCGGGCTTGCTCAGATCCAAATCTTTTAGATTTATAACTAAATCTACTGACTGAATAAACTTCCTCTTTTTGTTATTCTTTTCGTCTATTGCATTTTTTACAGCTTCAACTATTTCTTTTGATGGCATAGTTCTAAAAGGCAATAACTTTTTATTATATAAAGGTTATTTAATTACCCTTATTCAAGCTGAAAAAAAAAGAAAAAAATATAAACAGATTATATTTTTGTATTATGCCTTGTGCAAAGAAGGGAAAAAAGGAAAAGAAAAAGAAAAAGTAGGGTGAAATAACTCATATTAAAAATTTCTTTTTTGTTTTAGATATTTTGTCTTATCAAAAAATTATTTATTTTTATTTTGCATTGAAAAACATGTATAAAAGAGAAGGTAATTTTATAATTGCAAAATTTGTTGATGGGGAAATAATTGAAAATTTTAAAAAATTATGTAAAGAAGAGAAAATAGATAGTGCTTTTATAATAAATGGTATAGGGATGCTTGAAGATGCTTTGATTGGATATTTTGATGGAGAAAAATATATCAAGGAAAGGATACATGAGCCTGTTGAACTTGTATCATTGCAGGGAAATATATGCATGATTGAAAATGAGTATGTAATTCATGCCCATGTTGTTCTGGGAAGAAAAGACCACAGTTTAAAAGGAGGGCATCTTTTTGAAGGAAAGGTAAAAATTGTAAATGAAATTATTATTTATGCACTTGAGAAAATAAAAATAAAAAGAAGGAAAAAGGGAGAAATTATGGAAATGGAGTTATAGACCATCCATAAAAAATTCCTGATGGTCAAACCATATGCCGGACTTGTGTAGATAATTTCTTTCTGCTTCAAGCAATTCTTTATGCATTTCTTCTTCTTTTGCAATATTATTAAACAACTCTTTTAATTTGGCGTCTTTGGCATTTTCACTTGCTCTTTTAAAATAATCATGAGCTTTCTTCTCGAAATCTATAGCATACTCGAGCGCCGCATACTCACCCGCCCTTGTAGAGAAATCAATTTTACCAAAGATATTGTCAATATCTATCTCCTTTTCAGTAAAATCTCCGAAAATATCTTTTGCAATTTCTCTGAATTTTTCCAGATGCCTTATCTCATCCTCAGCAAGTTTTTCAAACATTTTTTTACCATATATATTTTTGCAAAGAGAAGATGCTTTTTTATAGAATGCATAACCATTCTTCTCTAGCTGAAGGGCGATATTTATTTCTTCCATCTTACACCTCTTTAACTTTTTCAAGGATTATGGCTGGACATAGTCTTTTTATTCCATCTATTTTTCCTATTCTTGTTAATAGCTCGGAAAGCCTTCTTCCATCCCTAGCCCATATCTCCGCCATAATCATGTGGTCACCAGTTGAAATGCTTACATTTTTTGCCTCATCAATTTTTGATATTTCATTTGCTACTTCAAGAAGTTTTGTTGGCTCGACATCAACTCCAAGAAGGGCAATGCTGTTGTAACCTATTTTTTTTGGATCAACCACCGCAACATATTTCTTTATTATACCATTTTTTTCCAGATTATCTACTCTTTTCCTTATTGCCCCTTCACTAAGCCCCAATTCTTTTGCAATTTTTGTATATGGAGTTCTTGCATTTTTTTCAAGAATTTCAATTATTTTTTTATCTTTTTCGTCTAACATACAAATCTCTCATAAAATACCAATTAGTATATATTTTTTATGTTTTTTAAAATTTATCGTAAAAATTTTTATAAAAAATTCCCAAAAAATTTATATAATCGTAAATTATTATATAGCTGGTGATTAAAAATGGAAGAGAAAATTCCTCTAATAGGAGAAAGGTTTCCGGAAATGGAAGTGCAAACAACGCAAGGAAAAATAAAATTACCAGATTTTTATAAAGGAAAGTGGTTCATTTTATTCAGCCATCCAGCGGATTTTACTCCAGTATGCACAACTGAATTTGTTGCATTTCAGTTAAGATATGAAAAATTCAAGGAAATGAATACAGAACTAATAGGGCTTAGCATAGACCAAGTTTTCAGCCACATGAAATGGATTGAATGGATAAAAGAAAATATTAAAATAAACAATAAGCCAGTTGAAATAAAGTTTCCAATTATAGCAGATTCATCTGGCGAAGTTGCAAAAAGATTAGGGATGATAAGCCCGTTTAAAGGCTCAAATACAGTAAGAGCAGTTTTTGTAGTTGATAACAATGGAATAGTAAGAACAATTCTATATTATCCTCAGGAACTGGGAAGGAATATGGATGAAATTTTGAGAATAGTAAAGGGATTGCAGACAATAGACAGGCAAAAAGTGGCATTGCCCGCAAACTGGCCAAACAATGAAATAATTGGAGGCGACGCAATTGTGCCACCGCCCGCTGATGAAAATGCTGTTAAGGAAAGGCAAAAGATGGCTAAGGAAGGAAAGATAAAATGTTTTGATTGGTGGCTTTGCCATAGGAAGGTGGAAGAATGATTCCAGACAGGGTTTTAAAAATGCTAAATGCTCAGATAAATGCGGAGTTTTATTCCGCCTATCTTTACCTTTCAATGTCAAACTATTATGAATCAATAAATCTCAGGGGATTTGCTAAATGGATGAGGATTCAGGCAAAAGAAGAGATGGGGCATGCAATGAAAATATATGATTATGTTATTGCAAGGGGAGGGAGAGTAAATCTTATGAAAATAGAAAAGCCACCCCAAGAGTGGAATTCTCCACTTCATGCTTTTGAAGAAGCATATGCCCATGAAGTGAGGGTAACAAAAATGATAAATAATATTTATACTGCTGCGATGGAGGAAAAGGATTATGCAACAACTTCAATGCTGAAATGGTTTATAGATGAGCAAGTTGAAGAAGAAGCTTCTACAAATGAAATTGTTCAAAAAATAAAGATTGCTGGCGAGGAAAGATTGTTTTTGATTGATAGAGAGTTGGGAAGCAGGAAAGGAGGTGACTGAAATGGCTAATAGATATGAAGTATATAAATGTGAGATATGCGGAAATGTTGTTGAAGTTCTTCATGGAGGAAAAGGACAGCTTGTATGCTGTGGGCAACCAATGAAACTTATGGAAGCAAAGAAAGAAGAGCAGGGATATGAAAAGCATCTTCCAGTTGTGGAAAAAATGGGAAATGAAATTATAGTTAAAGTTGGAAGTATTCCCCATCCAATGGAAGAAAAGCATTTTATAGAATTGATAGAGATAATTACAAAGGATGGAAAAATAATGAGGAAATATCTAAATCCAGGCGAAAAACCAGAGGCAAGATTTCTGTCAGTGGAAATAAAGGAGGCAAGAGAATACTGCAACATTCATGGTTTATGGGCAAAGGCGATTTAATGGAAATAATAATTGATGTTAGAACAAGAGAGGAATATGTTAAGGAACATATCAAGGGAGCGATAAACATTCCTCTTTACGATTTAAATTTTTACACTGATTTCTTAAAAGGCAAGAAAATAAAGTTATACTGCGACAGCGGTCATAGGGCTGGGCTTGCAAAAAAACTGCTGAAGAGAGAAGGTATTGAAGCTGAAATTATAAAAACAGAAGAGAGGAAAAAATACAAAAAAGAAAAGGGAAAAATAATATGTGCATTGAATTATGTTTTTGTAAGAGAAGGAATGAGTGAAGATTTTGAAAAAAATATTAGCGAGCTTTGTAAAGCAACAGATGAGATGCACGGCTTTCTTGGAGGAAAACTGCTAAAAATTGACGGCATATCCTCTGCTGGGAGTGGGCTAAAAGGTGATTTAAGAAATGAGGAGATAAAACCCTTGAAATATATAATGATTACTTATTGGAGTAGCAAGGAAGCGCACGAAAAATCTCACAAAACAGAATTATTTATTAAGGCATTTGAAAAAATGAAAGAATATGTTGCGATGATGCCATATGAAGAATTTTATGAAATTTTGAGGTAATAAGATGAAAAAAATGACTGAAAAAGCTTTAAGTGATGCTTTTGCTGGCGAATCAATGGCTCATATGAAGTATATGATATTCAGCGAGATGGCGGAGGAGGAAGGATATAAAGATATAGCCCGCCTTTTCAGGGCAATTGCATTTGCAGAAAAAGTTCATGCAAGAAACCATTTAAAAAGCCTTAAAATGATAGGAAAAACACAGCAAAATCTTGAATTTGCGATAAACGGTGAAAAATATGAAGTTGAAGAAATGTATCCCGCATATTATGCAATAGCAAATCTGCAGAATGAAGAGAATGCAAAAAAATCAATTGACTACGCCCTTAAAGCAGAAAAGATTCATGTTAAATTATATGAGAAAGCTAAAAAAGGAGAAATTGAGATAGACGAAATATATATATGCCCAATTTGTGGTTACACTCATGTTGGCACTCCTCCAGAAAAATGTCCTGTCTGCAAGGCAAATAAGAAAAAATTTAAAAAATTTTAGGTGATAAAATGAAGAAATATAAATGTGTTGTATGTGGATATATATATGATCCAGAAGAAGGCGACATAGAAAATGGCATCCCGCCAGGCACCCCATTTGAGGCTCTACCCGCCGATTGGACATGCCCAATCTGTGGGGCGGGCAAGGAAGATTTTGAAGAAATATGAGCAGAGAGATAAAAAAGGATATATATTATGTGGGGGCAATTGACTGGCATCGCAGGCTGTTTGATGAGCTTATCCCTTTGCCAGATGGTACAACTTATAATTCATATTTGATAAGAGATGAAAAAATTGTTCTTATTGATACAGTTGATCCTAAAAAAGAAAATGAACTGGTTGAAAACCTTGAAGAAATAGGAATTCATAGAATAGATTATATCATTGCAAACCATGCAGAGCAGGATCACTCTGGTTCCCTGCCAGCAATAATTTCAAGATATAAAGAAGCGAAGATTTTAACAAATGAAAGATGCAAGGAATTTTTGAAAGATTTGCTCCTTATACCTGATGAAAGATTTATTACGATTAAAGATAAACAGGAAATATCAATAGGACATAGGAAATTGAAATTTTTCCTTACTCCATGGACCCACTGGCCAGAGACAATGATTACCTATGACATGGAAGACAAAATTCTTTTTACATGCGATTTGTTTGGCTCACATCTTGCAACGAGCAACATCTTCTCCAGAGATGAAAAATTATATTCAGCGGCAAAAAGATATTATGCAGAGATAATGATGCCATTCAGAAATAAAATAAAAGATTATATTTCCAGTATAGAAAAAATGGATATTGAAATAATTGCACCGAGCCATGGTCCAATATACAGAGAACCAGAATTTATATTAAATGCTTACAAGGAATGGGTTTCAGATAATGTAAAAAATGAGGTTGTTATAGCTTATGTTTCAATGCACGGAAGTGTTGAAAAAGCGATTTCTCATCTTACAAATGAATTGATAAAAAGAGGAATTGAAGTCAAGCCTTTTAATCTCACAAAAACAGATATAGGCGAGCTCGCAGTTTCACTTGTTGATTGTGCAACCCTTATAGTTGCATCTCCAACAGTGTTGGGCGGCCTGCATCCCGCAGCCATGCATGCGTTGTATCTTGTATCGTTACTCCGCCCCAAGGCAAGGCATCTATATCTTATTGCCTCATATGGTTGGGGAAGCAATGTGATGAAGCAGTTGGAAAATATGGGAATAAGACTCACTGGCTCGTTGATAATAAAGGGCTATCCCAAGGAGAAGGATCTGCATGCTATAAGAGAAATGGCTGAGGAAATAGAAAAGAAGCATTCTGGATTATGAAGCCTGAGGGACTAAGAGCAATAAGCAGAAAATTTAACAGACAGAGGGCGCCTGAATGCCGTGCAAAAACAATAAAAAATGAAGAAGATAGGATGGTTGTTGTTTTTAGTGGAACTGCAATTTTCTCCTGTTGTTTTGACGAACATTTTGAAGACTACAGACAAATGCTGAAGGAAATAAATGAAAATTATGAAATTGAAAAGGTGATAAAATATAAAAATTCCTTCATTGTTCTATACAAAAAATTATCTGATGCAATTTGCAACCCTCTTTAAACCTTCCTCTATTAAATTAAGATTTTCAACAAGCGGACCATAACTTATTCTTACTCCTTGTTTTAAGGTATCTCCAAAGCCTTTTCCTGGAATAAAAAGAACGCCTGTTTTCTTTAAAATTCTCTTTACAAATTCTTCTCCGTCTTCATTTACTTTCATAAGGGTATAAAGCCCTCCCTGCGGCGTGAGGCATGGCATATTCAGATATTCTTTTATGCAATTAACGGTGACTTCTGCCGCCTTCTTATAATCATTTTTTATCTTTTCTATGTATTTCTTCAAACTTTTATCTTGTATTGATTTTTCGATGTATGAGGTAAAAGCCATTTGATGCATCGTATCAGGGCATAATATCGTGCATTGCTGAACCCTTTCCATCGCCTCAATCACTTCTTCGTTTGCAATGAGCCATCCCAATCTTCTTCCCAGTCCGCGCCCCCATTTTGAATTGCTATGCAGTGCAATTAACTCAGGATAGTCCGATGGGCCAAAGGAAAAGTAGGCTGGAGGTTTTATAAAGCACTGTGTTTTGTATGCATAATCTATTATAAGATAAGTTTTGTTTTCATGGGAAATGTCCAAAATTGTTTTTACAAATCCGTCACTAAAAACCTGTGATGAAGGATTATCGGGGGATGGAAAAATAATTAATTTTGGCTTCTCTTTATAGTAGATATCCTTAAACTCCTCAGATAATTCATAATCTGGCTTATATTTCCATTCCTCTTCATCAAGAACTTTAAGTCTTATTATTTTTGCATCTTTATTTGCTAATTTTATCTGCCCGTTATAATTTGCATATGTCGGGTCAAAAATTAAAATTTTATCTTCCTTATCAAGAAGCGAGATAAATAAATCATGGGCAAGCTGGGTTGAAGACTGCCCGACAATAATATTTTCCTTTTCAGTTTTAACATCAAATAGCTCCTTTTCCATTTTTGAAATTGCTTCCCTGCATTCATCAAATCCAAGAGTAGGACTGTATGCTCCCGATTCATGAAACTTTTTTCTGTCTTGGCATATCTCCATATACTCCTCCCTTAATATCTCAGGTGAGTGATGTCCTACCCATCCCCCTCCAAAAGAAATTACTTCATCAGGGTCAAGCCCCATATTTATAATATTCTGTCTGCTGGCCATTTTCATTATCTGGCGGATAGGCGACGGCTCGTTAATCATTTCCCTTACAAGGCTGGATAAATACATAATGCTGTATATCAAATGCAATTATATTTTTTTTGTAACCTTATTTTCTTTATTTCATACACTTTCTTATCACCAAATGACTTTATTTCCGCATCAACTATTTCAATTCTATATCTGTAAATAGGGCAATCAACAACAAGTGTTTCATATTCTCCTCCTTCCCCGCTTATATTTACCCCGTATTTGGTGCTCAATTTCCTTAATTCATCTATAAATCTTTCATCTATAGCCCTCCCAAGAAATCTCTCGTCCATACCTTCTGCGGCAGTCGCAACAACAACACAGGAAAATCCCGCATTTATGATTTCATGAAGCAAATTCTCCTGATTCTTGCCCCATAAAGGAGCAAATGATTTGATATTCAATTCTTCTGCAACTTTTTCTATTCTTGTTTTTTGATATTCGCTTTCTATTGCGCCATACACAATTCCTTCAACATTTGCTTTTTTTATAGCTCTTCTTAAATCGTCAATCTCATCACCTGAGCCTTTTTCAAAAATAAGAGGAATACCCGTTGATTTTGATATAAAAGGAATAATATCGATATTTTCTACATGGTACATCCATGAAAAATTTCTTGCTTTAATTGTTATAAGACATTTTATATTCCATCCATAATTCATTGCAATATACATTGCATAAATTGAATCTTTTCCTCCACTTACAAGGCATCCAACATTCATCCTAAATCATGCTCATCTTTTATATCCCCAAATATTTCTTCTATAAGATCTTCCATTGTAACAAGTCCAAGAATTTTTCCATCAATTGACTTAATAATCGCCATATGTGTTTTTCTTCTCTGCATCTCTCTTAGAATATCATCCGCATTCATATAGGGATCAATCTTTATTATATTTCTGGTTATTTGCTTAATTTTTGTATTCTTATCAATTGAAAGGGCATAAATAGCGTCTTTTACATGAACCATTCCTATTATATCATCTTTACTTTTTCCATAAACTGGAAATCTTGAATACCCTGTTTTTAAAAATTTTTTTAGGAAAGATTCCACTGTTTCATTTTCACTGACACTTACTATTTTATCAGGTGGTATGCATATTTCTTTGACTTTTGTATCATTGAAATCAAAAATCTCTTCTATTAATTTCTTTTCATCTTTTTCTATTGTTCCGTTCTTCACACCTATATCAAGCATTATTTTTATTTCCTCCTCATCAACTTTTGATTTTTCATTTTCCTTTTTAATTATTTTTAAAATCATTTTTGAAAAAGAATGCAGGATTTTTGCTAACGGGTAAAAAATTTTTCTTATTAAATATAAATGTCTCGCTATCCTTATTGCGAATTTGTAATTATTAACACCGAATGCTTTTGGCAGAGCTTCTCCAAAAACTATTACAAAAAATGTCATCAAAGCAGTGATTGCTCCTATACCAAGACTTTTAAATAAATTTGCAGATATTACACCGGCAATAACTGAAGCAGTTACATTTACTATATTGTTGCAGATTGCAAGCGAGTTTATAACTTCCTCTGGTTTTTCAAGCAGTTTTTCAAGCAATATTGCCCTATTATTGTTTTTGAGTGCCTCGCCTTTTATTCTTATCCTGTCAACTGATACAAAAGCCATCTCTGCAGCAGAAAAAAATGAAGATAGGGCGAGTAATATGAATACAGCCATTGCAAGCATCAACCACAACATTTTCTTCTGATAAAAAAGGAATTATATAACTTTTTTGTTTTGTTGTGCTGTGTTGAACAATTAGTGGAGGCAAGGAGTTTCCACTAAATTTTGAAAAAAACCGAGTTTTTTTACAAATTGATGAGCATGGTATAGAACACAAATTTCATTTTTGTTTCCTGAAACATGCCTTTAGTAGTTTTTGCTTTTGTTGTTTCTCCAAATATTCGTTTCACTCCTGAGAAAAATGTTTCTGCAGCCCATCGTTGTCCATATTTGTATTTATCTCTCAATCCCTCATATCCAAGTTCTTTTCTTTCTCTTGTACATCTGGCTCTCGCAGGACAACCTTTTGCTTTTGTG
Organism: Thermoplasmatales archaeon; assembly: GCA_014361245.1. Taxonomy (NCBI): domain Archaea; kingdom Methanobacteriati; phylum Thermoplasmatota; class Thermoplasmata; order Thermoplasmatales; species Thermoplasmatales archaeon. The sequence continues at coordinate 40,537 of JACIWB010000008.1, forward strand.
GAAGCATTTTCTCTTGTTTTGATGATTGGCTCTATTCCCTGCTTTTTTAGATAACTAAAATTCTTTCTGCTATCATAGGATGCATCCCCATATATCCCTTTATTTTTTTATTGCCAATGGTTCTCTTTGCTTTCTCTACCAATGGCTCCAGCATTTCTCCATCTGCTGTTCTCTCGTCTGTTATTTCTAGAGCCAGCAGGTTTTTTTGTTTTTACATCCACAGCAATATGCACTTTAATCCATCCTTTTCTTACTTTCCATTTATGACGTATCCATTCTCCTCTGCTGGGGACTTTCATCCCTGAAGAATAGTATCTGCCTTCAGCTTTGGATATATTCAGGGAGCTTTCTCAAAAATCCTTCCATCTGGCGAAATGGAAGAAAAGCGATGTGAATGAAAGCAAGAAATATCATGAAAGACTCTGGAAATTTATATGGTCTTCCTCTCTTTTTATAATTCATTTCATCAAGTTCTTTATCCCATGTTTCCATAAAATCCAGAGAAATATACATTTCTCCTCTCCTCACCAATTGTTCATTATATTCTTTCCAATTTCTCTCGTCTGGCATCAATATCCCCTCTTATAGAAATGCTGCAAAAATAAAAAATTTTTACGATTTATTCAACACAGCCGTTTTGTTGTGTGTGCCTTTAAATTAATGAAAAAATTGAAAGGCATTAATTTCTGTATTCGCCAATCTTTATATATTAAAAAATAATTAATCCACATGGCAAGAATGCATGCAAGAAGAAAGGGTAAATCTGGCTCAAAAAAACCAGTGGAAAGAATTCATCCTGATTGGAGTTTAAAACCAGAGGAAATAGAAGAATTTATAGTAAAAATGGCTGAAGAAGGTAAAGAGCCTGCCATTATAGGTCTTATTTTAAGAGATGTTTATGGCGTACCTGATGTAAAAGCAGCTGTTGGGAAAAGAGTTACTGATGTGCTTGAGGAACACAAAATTTTATCCCCTCTGCCAGAGGATTTGACAAATTTACTTGCAAAAAGAGAAAATCTAAAAAAACATTTACAGGAACATAGGAAAGATTTACATAATCTCAGGAGACTACACCTCATAGAATCAAAAATAAATAGATTGATTAAATATTATAAGAGAGAAGGAAGAATTCCCGCGGACTGGACATATTCCTAACCCTTTTTTTGAAACTCAATTGCCTCTTCTAAACTTATTTCCCCCATAAGGACTTTTTTTGCCAATTCTTTTGATATAGTTATATTCTTACTCTTTAATCTACTTATGTGCTGGATATTTTTTATTTCTCCTTCCTTTGGTTCAACACGCATCTTATACCTTATCTCCTTCCCTGGTGCCATTGCTATTTTACAAGCAGAAATTGTATCATCGTCGAAAGATTGAATGAGCGATTCATCAACTATCTGAATTGAAAGATTTTCTTCCTGAAGTAAATTTATTATTCTATTTCTGACCAAGCCACCGCCATTTCCTATTTTTATTGTTATTTTTTCGGGCGGCACCTCATTAATAATCTCCTTGATAGATAAAATTACTTCTTTGGGATCTTTTACAACAAACTTTTTTATAAGCGTATTCCCTCTATAAACAGCCAGGCCTATTTTTTCTCCGGGATCTATACCAAAGAGTAGAATACCATTTTTCGATGCACTAAGGAGAGCTTTATCAATAAGTTTATCTATACTACACCCTTCCTCATAGCAAACAATTTTGTCAAATTTTATCCTTGATTTTTCTTTGTCTGATGTTATTATGACATCTATGCCATCTGGTATATTGTCATCATAAGAAAGAGTGATGAAAGGTATTTTTCTTTTTTTAAGTACATCAACAATATCGTAGTAAAATGAAAAATTTTCTGTTATTAACCCTATCATCCAGATTTATATTCTTCATATTATTTAAATCTTTATTTTTGTGGATTCTCCTCGAAATGAATGATATCTCTTATATCAAAATTTTATAAGAGCATATAGTCTATTTTGTCCAAGCTCTAAATTTATATCAGCTTTCATAGCTCTATTTTCATCTCCTCTTACAAAATTATAAATTATTCTCCTAAGACTAAGAAAAGCATTCGCTGAATCAAAAGATTTGAAGG
>JACIWB010000009.1 GCA_014361245.1 Thermoplasmatales archaeon
AATTTTTGGAGGACTAGAAACAAAAAGATTACTATTTTCCAGATTTAAAAAAGAAGATATGAGAAGGAAACATGTAATTGGAATGGCAATTTGCCATAACCTCCAGACATATATGACTATTTTTTATCCCTATAATTTTAATTTTCTTTATGAATATGTTAAATGTAATTGATTTGTTCGACAACCTCATCTAAAACGAAAATTATTTAAGTTATTTTGTATAGGGATGAAAATGAGATATGTTTATCTATTCGAAGAAGGAAATAAGGAGATGGCAAAAATTCTTGGAAATAAAGGAGCCCATTTATGTGAGTTAGTCAGGATAGGAACTCCTGTTCCTCCTGGATTTATAATTTCAACTGATGCATGCAGGAGATATTTTGAAGAAGGTAAAATAGAGGAGGATATAAAAAAAGAAATTCTCGATGCTTTGAAAAAAATTGAAAAAATGACAGGAAAAAAGTTTGGAGGAGAGGAGCCATTGCTTCTGTCTATTCGTTCTGGTGCTCCTGTTTCAATGCCGGGGATGATGGATACAATAATAAACCTTGGGATTACAGATGAAATTGTTGAGAAAATGCATGATAAGAGATTCGCATATGATGCTTACAGGAGATTTCTTGCAATTTTTGGAAAAGTAGCCCTTGGTATAGATGGGAAAAAGTTTGATGAAGTACTTGAGAAGAAAAAAAGAGAGGAAGGTGTTGATGAGAGCAATCTCTCTACTGAAGCTTTAAGAGAAATTGTTGAAGAATATAAGAAAATTTTTAGGGTGCCAAATCCATATGATCAACTTTTTATCGCTATTTCCGCAGTTTTCAATTCCTGGAATAATGAAAGGGCAATAAGCTACAGAAAAATTAAGAATATACCTCATAACCTTGGCACAGCGGTTGTGGTTCAGGCAATGGTTTTTGGAAACATGGGCAACGACTCATATACAGGGGTTATTTTTACAAGAAATCCATCTGATGGAAACAATAAAATTTATGGAGAATTTCTTATAAATGCGCAGGGTGAGGACATAGTCAGCGGAAAAAGAACACCATTGCCAATTGAGAAATTAAGAGAAATAAATCCCTCTTTATATGAGGAAATACGCAGTGTTGCCAAGAAAATTGAAACGCATTATAGAGATATGCAGGATATAGAATTCACTGTGGAAAGGGGAAATTTATATATTCTTCAAACAAGAAAAGGAAAGAGAACAGCAAAAGCGGACATAAAAATAGCTTTTGATATGGTGAATGAAGGAATTATAGTAAAAGAAGAAGCATTGCTAAGAATAGACACGGGCTCACTGTCTCAACTTCTCCATAAAAGAATAAAAAAAGCAAATCGCAAAATAGCAAGTGGCCTGCCTGCCTCGCCTGGTGCGGCTGTGGGGCGGATATGCTTGTCTGCGGATGAGGCGTATGAAAAAGGTTTGCATGAAAAAATTATTTTGATTAGGGAAGAAACAAGCCCGGATGATATACATGGGGTTGTGAGGTCGCAGGGAGTTATAACAATAAGAGGGGGGCTTACTTCTCATGCAGCTGTTGTGAGCAGGGGGCTAGGTATTCCATGCATTGTTGGTTGTAACATAGAAATAAACGAGGAGAAAAAAGAAATAGTTGCAGATGGAAAAATTCTAAGAGAAGGGGATTTTATATCAATGGATGCGAGCATTGGAGAGGTTTATGAAGGAATTGCTGAACTTGCTGATGCTGAATTTCCAGAAGAGATGAAGGCAATTCTTTCCTGGGCTGATAAAATCAGAAAAATGAAGGTTTATGCAAATGCTGATCTGCCAGATGATGCAAAAAAAGCAATGGAATTTGGGGCGGAAGGAATAGGACTATGCAGAACAGAGCACATGTTTCTAAATCCAGCTAGGCTTGAAATCGTAAGAAAGGCAATATTTGGAGATAAAAATTCGCTTAATAAACTTCTTGAAATGCAGAGAAAAGATTTTATTGAAATTTTTGAGATAGTTGGAGAAAAGCCAATAGTTATTCGCTTGCTTGATGCCCCACTGCATGAATTTCTGCCTAAATATGAGGAACTTTTAGAGAAAAAAATAAAAGGGGAAATGAGTGAGGAGGAAGAAGAAATATTTGAAACTGTTAGAAATTTAAGAGAGGCAAATCCAATGCTTGGGTTTAGAGGGGTAAGACTTGGAATAATGAAGCCAGAAATATATGCAATGCAGACAAGAGCAATAATTGAAGCGGCTATAAAAGTAAAGAAAAAAAGAATTCTTCCTTACATTGAAATACCTGTAGTAAGCGATGCAAATGAAATAAGAATTGCTAAGAGAATTATAGTTGATGAAATTGAAAAAATTTTTAAAGAAAAAAATGTAAGAATTAATTATAAGATAGGAACAATGATAGAATTGCCCCGAGCCTGCCTTGTTGCTGATGAAATTGCAAAAGAAGTTGATTTCATTTCCTTTGGAACAAATGATTTGACACAAACAACTTTTGGATTTAGTAGGGATGATGCGGAAGAAAAATTTTTGAGAGATTATGTTGAAAGAGGAATAATCAGTGAGGATCCTTTTGCAATTCTTGATTCTAAAGGAGTTGGAGAGCTTATGAAAATTGCTATTGAAAAGGCAAGAAGGGTAAATGAAAAAATAGAAGTAGGGATATGCGGGGAGCATGGAGGGGAGGAAAAATCAATAAAATTCTGCCAATCAATAGGACTTGATTCAATAAGCTGTTCTCCCTATCGCTTGATAACAGCGAGAATATCAGCTGCAAAGGCGGTATTGAGCTAAAAATTTCTAAAAAATTTATATAATCTACTTTATTTTTTTATTAAGTTGGAGGTTATGGAGAAGGAAAAATTGCCAAGTAATATTTCTTCTTGATGGCTTAATATTAACAATTCTAGGCAGTGCTCTGAGGAAAGGAAAATGAGAAAATAGGATACAAAAATATTTAAAAACAATCTTCTTTTGCAATAATGCTTGGTAAAAAAGATAAATTCGTACTTAAAAAGAAAATAGAAGAGCTAAGAGCAATTAGAGGACAGCATACAGAGCTTATTTCCCTTTATATTCCCCCTTCCCGCCAGATAAGCGATGTAATGGCTTATTTAAGGAATGAATATTCAGAATCAACAAATATAAAATCAAAGCAGACACGTAAAAATGTTCTTTCAGCAATTGAAGGAATAATGGCAAGGTTAAAATATTTTAAATCTCCTCCCCCAAATGGTTTAATTTTTTTTGTTGGTATGGTTGGTGAGCCACCAAAACTTTTTGCTGAAGTTATTGAGCCGCCCGTTCCCATAAATACATATCTTTATAGATGCAACTCCCAGTTTTATCTGAAACCACTTGAAGAAATTATAGAAGAAAAAGATGTTTATGGCCTGCTTTTAATCGATAGAAGAGAATGCACAATCGGTTTTTTACAGGGTAGTAGAATCGAAGCTGCAGCTTATATGACATCCCGTGTGCCAGGCAAGCACGGCAAAGGGGGGCAGAGCCAGCGCAGATTTGAAAGGCTAACTGAAATAGCGGCACATGAGTGGTTTGTTAAAGCTGGAGAAAAAGCATCTCAACTTTTTCTTGAAAAAAATGTTAAAGGCGTGATGGTTGGAGGGCCTGGCCCAACTAAAAGAGAGTTTGTTAATGGAAATTATCTTGACTATAGAATAAAGGAAAAAATAATTGGGCTATATGATACTGGTTATACTGATGAATATGGATTGAGAGAGCTTATAAGTTCTGCATCAAATGATATAGAGGAGCTTGATATTGTTAAAGATAGAAAAATTATGCAAAGATTTCTTGAAGAAATAAGGAAGAGCAGTGGCTTGGCAATATATGGCGAAGAAGAAGTGAAAAATGCTCTTATGGCTGGCATGCTCAATGTGCTTTTGATTTCATCAGAACTTGAAAGATATAAGGTTAAGGCGCATTGTACAAGTTGTGGATATGATTTTGAAGGAATTGTTGAAAAATTGAATTTTCAATGTCCAAAATGCAATGGTAACATGGAAATAATTGAAAAAAAGGATATAATTGAAGAATACGCAGAACTTGCTGAAAAGTCATCTACTGAAATGGAAATAATAAGCAGGGAAAGTGAGGAAGGGGAAATATTGTATAGAGCATTTAATGGAATAGCTGGTATATTAAGATACAAGGTAGAATAAGTTAAATATTAGCTTTCTATATTATTTTATGGGTTGCTACATATGCGGGGCAAAAACAAGCAATTTCTGCAATCATTGCTATAAACCAATATGCAATGAACATTCCTATTTTATAGAGTCTTTATTTTCCTATCTATGTGAGACTTGTTACAATTCATATATTAATGGCTCTCAGAATGTTGTTTCTGAATAATTTTGCTGAAACTTGTTGCACATATTTTTCCATTTCTTTTATAAATCCATAATAAAATAACATCACTTCCCTCATTTATTTTGCTCACATCTTTTGCTCTTTCATCAAATAAATAAATTTCCTTTCCATCAACAATAATTTTTCTTGAAAATTTTTCATAATTTTCATCAATAAATAAGTTCGTCGGAAATTTTTTTTCAATTTTTCCTTTGAGGCAGAAAATTCCATCTCCCTCCTCGAATTTAATTTTTGTCTCAATTTTTTTATCTATTTTGCTTATACTACCAAATTTTCCAACATTTATTTCAAGCCCATATATACCTGTTCTTGCAATTCCATTTGCAATTCTTACACAATCTCCTTCATTCAAATAATTTAAAATTTTTTTATTTTCATCCCAAAGCTTTAGAACACAATGCCCACTCTCATCTCCTATAACTGCGATGGCTTTTTTTTCATAAATTTTTCCCTTGCTTTCAATTTTTGCATCTATTGCAACATTTCCTTCCGCTTCCTTTATCTTTTTCCTCTCTATCAATTTATTTTTCTCCATTAAAAGCAATCTCGCTGTTTCTTCATCTATAAGCCAATCAAATTTTTCAATCTCAGTTTCTATTTCATTCACAAAGCTATGACATCAATATTTTTTATTTTTTCTAAATTTTCAGAAAGATATTTAATCGCTAAAAACTACATTTCCATGAATTCAGCAATAATTGGATTATTTGCTGCAACCCTTACAACAATCTCATTCATCCCTCAGGTTATAAAAACATTTAGGCTGCGCAGGGCGGAGGACATTTCTCTTGCGATGTATGTTTTATTCTGCACTGGTATATTTCTTTGGCTTGTTTATGGTGTTTTGATAAAAGATTTCCCAATAATTTTGGCGAATTCAATTACACTTATTTTGTCTCTTACAATTCTATTTTTCAAAATAAAGTATGGGTGATGTAGCATTATCATTGAAAATTTAATGATCTTCTATTCTTTCATTTTCTATTGATTTAATGGGAATTTATCACACCGAAAATTGAATAATTGATGGTTTTTCTATGTCATTCAGCATAAGATTTCCATCCATTATATTTGAGAATTTGAAATTGCTATGTAAATGAGCAAAGCTTTCTGTTGGCTTACCGTTCCTAAATACATATACACTATCCATTAAAAGAATGAGCAAAATCTTTCCTATTAATCCATCTAAATTTGAATATGAGGTTCTTAAATTCCATTTTATTCTCCAGTTTCCTCCTTCTATAGCATTTGTAGATAAAGCCCCAATAAATTCATCATCTTCTACCAAATCTGGATAAATTTTCTTCATTGTTTCGGTTATTTCTCCCTTAAATTCTTCAAATATATAATGTAACATTTCATGAAATTCGTTTGGATGAATTTCTTTTTCTAATTCTTTTATTTCCTTACTCTGGATTATTTTCCTAAAACGATGGACTATACATAATATAGGATTAGCATTTTTATAGGAAGGATTTCCATCTGTACAAATAGAGGTAACTCTTTCTAATGGCAAGAAAAGAATCCTTGCCACCAACCAATTAAAAGAGGAGGGACAGCAAATCATTGATGAAAAAGATTGTAGATGAGGTAAATAAGATGTTGCAACACAAAATCCATCTGGATAATTTTTTATTTTTTTATTTCCCTCCCATTTCTTTATCCTATTTTCCTCTTTCATCTTTTTCTTTGCCCCTCTTATAGGAGGATACGTTTCATCTGCAACTGCATCATATTTTTCATCTGGATATCTTTTTCTTAATTCTTCAACATTCTTCACATTAAACAAAATTTTCAGTATATTTACTCCTATATCTTCTCCAAATGCCCCTATACCCGCTATTTCCTTTGCCCTCTTTCCAAATTTCTGGCAATATCTTTTTACTGTATCTCTATCTACTTGTATTCCAAATTGCGTCAATACATTTTCAACTCTATTATATGGCATTGAAGCTGTCATCCATAAACATAGGTCAACTATAGGCTTTCCATATTTACATCCTTGATAGAAAGGTGTATTTGATGCAACAAAGAATTTATTGCAGTTTTTGCATCTAAATACTCCTATTTTAACATCTATTTCTTTAAATCCATTTTCTTTTATTAAAATACAAAATGTCTTTTTTCTAAAACTGTGTAGATAAAAATTCTTTGATTTGCAGTGGGGGCATCTTTCTGCTTCATCGTATTTTTTCCCGTCATATTCTTTTTCTAAAAATGTTTGTATAGCCTTTACTAAGATATTAGGAGAAAGCTTACACAATTTTTTCTTCTTAGGGTGTTGCATTTTTTCCCCTCCCAACTAATTTACCTATAAGAAAATTCTATAAAAATACTTTACCAAATTTTTTCAGTAACTACGCTACATCACCATAAAGTATGGGTAGAAAAATTTATATATGTTATTTGATATATCTTGTGATATGTTTGAAGATAAAGATTTAAAAATAAAAGAAGCAATAAAACTCATGCTTTTGAATTGTATAAAAGAAAGAAAAATGCATGGGTACGCTCTTATGAAAAAAATATCGGAGGAAAGAGGAAAAAAAACAAGCACTGGAGTTATTTATCCAATGCTTGCTGAGCTTGAAGAAGATGGTTTAATAAAATCTGAAAAAGATAAACAGAATAAAAAATTTTACAAATTAACAATTAAAGGTTTGAGATATCTAAATAGAAGGAAAGAAAAATTGAAGGAAATAACTGAACATATGAATAAAATAAGGGAATTCGAGAAAATGGGGGCGGGGCAGTTGAGAGATGCATTAAGGACTGCATTTATTAAATTTGATATTTTAAATGAAAAGCAGAAAAAAAGGATATCAAAAATTTTAAAAAATGCATCAAAAGAGATTAGATATATAGTTGAATTCGGTGAGTAAAAATGCATGCAATAGTTGTTGAGAATTTAACGAAGAGATTTGGAGAAATTGTTGCAGTAAATAATGTTTCATTTAAAGTAAATAAAGGAGAAATTTTCTCGTTTCTTGGCCCGAATGGGGCAGGAAAAACAACAACAATTCATATTCTTGTCACCATTTTAAAGCCTAATTCGGGCTCTGCCTTTGTTGCGGGGCATGATGTTGTAAAAGAAGCAAAAGAAGTGAGGAAAAAGATAGGGATAGTTTTTCAGGACCCAAGCCTTGACACAAATTTAACTGCATATGAGAATCTATACATTCATGGCGGAATATATGGATATCATGGCCCTCAATTGAAAAATAAGATAGATGAGTTGCTAAAATTTGTTGAACTTGAAAATTTTAAAAATAAGGTGGTTAAGACATTCAGCGGGGGCATGGCGAGGCGGCTGGAGGTAGCAAAAGCTTTAATTCATGAACCAGAAATTCTCTTTTTGGATGAGCCGACAATTGGGCTGGACCCCCAGACAAGGGCTAGGATATGGGAATATATAGAGAAGCTAAGAGGGGAGAAGGATATAACAATATTTCTCACAACCCATTATATGGATGAAGCTGAGCAATTATCGGATAGAATAGCGATAATAGATAAGGGGAAAATAATCGCTCATGATACACCAGAAAATCTGAAAAGCATGTTAGGAGAGGACATTATTTACATAAATGCAGAAAATCCAGAATGTTTTGATGAAGATTTTGCAAAGGATTGCAAAATTTTGGAGGATGGAAGAATTAAGATAAGTGTTAATAATGCAAGTTCAGCAATTCCAAAAATTTTTGAAATAGCTCAGAAGAAAGGGATAAGAATAAATAATATAACATATCACAAACCAACCCTCAATGATGTTTTTATTCACCTTACTGGAAAGGAGATGAGGGATAAAGAAAATTCATCGCAAATTATAAGGAGGAGATTTAGATGAGAGCTTTCCTTAGCATGGTTTACAGGCAGATAAAAAGATTCTGGCGTGGCAAATCAAGAGTTATAGGTGCAATAATAAATCCTCTGATATGGCTTGTTTTCTTCGGGCTTGGATGGAGCAAGGTTTTTGATTCGCCTATGGCAAAGCAGATTTTTGGGGGAATTGATTACATCTCATTTCTTGCCCCAGGTCTTATGACTATGGGCTTATTTACTGCATCATTTATCAGTGGCGTAACTGTTATATGGGATAAACAATTTGGATTTTTGAAAGAAACACTTGTTGCTCCTGCCTCAAGAAAAAGCATAATTGGTGGTAGAATAGTTGGAGATGCTTTTATTTCCTTAATTCAGGGTTTTATAATCCTTTTATTCACTTTTCCACTTGCAAAATCCCTTAAAATCAGTGGATTTGCTCCAGTATTGCTTGTTGGCTTCATTCTTTCAATTGCAATTTCATCACTTGGAGTTAGTTTATCTCTAAAAATGGCGAGCATGGAAGGTTTTCAGATGATAATGATGGTTGTAATGATGCCATTGATTTTTTTAAGCGGGGCAATTTATCCTATTGATACAATGCCTAAATGGATGCAATATGTTGCCCATGTAAATCCCTTAACTTATGCAGTTGATGCATCCCGCAACCTCCTTTTAGGAATTTCAAAATTCTCTCTTCTCCTTGATTTCTCTGTTCTATCGATAATAGCACTTGTTTTTCTCACTACAGCAATGCTCCTCTTTGAAAAAGCAACAATTGAATAGCGCTGGGAGCAGGATTCGAACCTGCGATGGCTTGCGCCAAGCGGCTCTCGAGGCCGCCGCCTTTCCGCTAGGCTATCCCAGCATAATTTTAATATTTGTGATTTTTATTAACCTTACTATGGAAGTTGAGGTTGAGACAAGAGAAGGGAAAAGGAAGGTTGAGATAAGCAAGGATGCAACTGGTGAGGAGCTGCTATCTATACTCGGAATGATACCAGATTCTTCTCTTATAATTGTTGATGGGAAGCCTTTGCCTTATACTGAAAAGATTAGAGGGAAAAAAATAAAAATAATAAATGTTGCTACTGGTGGATAGCTCCCGTGGTGTAGCGGCCAATCATATCGGCCTCTCGAGCCGAAGACCCGGGTTCAAATCCCGGCGGGAGCATTAAACTCTGACTAAAAATAAAATTTTATAAATCCTATGTTAGCTTTAAAATCATGGATTTTCTGAACTATGCACGCATTTTGGCAAATTTGTTAGCAGAAATTGCTTATTTGAAATAGCAAGAAAGGCGGAGCATAAATATAAAAAATAAGAAAGCGATTGAAAAAATATTAAAATTTAGAGAAGGTTTTCAGCAAGCATTATAAATGTTTTTTAAATTAAGGGCATGAAGCTAGAGAAATTTGTTGCCTTAATGCTAATCCCTCTTTTTATCCCGCCAATTAGTGGAAATGATGAAATAATTTCAGATTGGGCGGATGGGTATTTCACCGGTATAGCAAAGATGAATAATAATACTTTGGGAAATGTTGAAGGATATATATGGTTAGGAAGAAATGATTTCAGCGGAAATATTTCAGGAATATTTAAAGGAAAGAAGGAAATTAAATTTGAAGGATTTTTTTATAAAAGCCTTATTTTGTGTAAGCCATTTTTTGGAATTTTAAAAAGAGATGAAAAGAATTTTCAGGCATTTTTTATTACATTAAATGGATTTATTACTGTAGAAGGAGGATATTATGCTTCATTTTTACCAAAGCCAAGAGGAAATTATAGCATAGGAGTTAGAGAAATTCATCTTGTAGATTATGAAAGAGAGGAAAAGCTTACGGAAATAGAAGGTGATAGAAGGGAAATGATGCTTTATTTATGGTATCCAACTGAGGAAAGTGAAGGAATGGAATATGAATACATGGGAAAAGAAACATTTAAATGGCTTTTAAAGCAATCCTATCTTTTCTGGATTCCAGAAAATAGTTATGAATATGTAAAAACCCACTCATTTCTTGATGCTAAAATTGCTGATGGAGTTTTTCCCCTTATAATATTTTCGCATGGCTATAGAGGATATCCCTCAATGTATACTTCAATGATTGAAGAGATTGTAAGCCATGGTTTTGTGGTCGCTGGCATATGCCATCCGCATATAGCGGGCATAACTGTATTTCCAGATGGAAGAAAAATAGAATTCACGGATTTATCATCTTACAATGAGAGTTATAGAAACTGGTGGCTGGAAACTGCTTTTAATGAAGTAATCGGTGACATAAATTATGTAATAGATTATCTGCTTAAAGAATTCCCTGAAAATATAGATGGAGAAAACATAGGAATATACGGGCATTCATTTGGAGGAGGCGCCGCCCTTGCTATGTGCGCGGATGAGCGAATAAAGGCGGGGCTTGCAATGGATGGCTATTTCAGAAACAGCAAGGTGGAGAAGCCATTTTTTATGTTTTTTGTTGAGGGCAGATTTGAAAATGATGAGTTTTTGCAGGGTTTATGGGAAAATTCAAGCATTGCTTTTACCGCTATTGTAAATGGCTCTGCTCATTATGATTACACTGATTTGCCTGTTTTGCTTCCTCATTTTGCTCCTAATATTCCTAAATATATTATACCGGGATTTGGAAGAATAGAAGGAAAAAGAATAGTTAATATTGTAAATAAATTCACTCTTGCATTTTTTAATGTTTATTTGAAAGGAGAGAGCATTGAAGAAATAATTTCGCTTTCAGATGAATTTGAGGAAGTTTTATTTTATTATAAATTTTAATCTTGAAAATGTGTTAAGCTTAAAGTTCCCCAGTCATCGAAATCATTCATTCCATGGCTTCCATCTGAATAATCAACAAGGATGTAAGTATAGCGATAGTTCATGCAACTTTTATATGGAGTATATTTCCAGTAAGCCCACTTCCAGGGATAAATTGTATCATCATTATCCACTCCAGGATTCCATATGGCAAGAGAATGACCTGTTTCATGCATGAAAACACTTGCATATACTATATCCCTATCTACAAAAAATAATTGCCTGCATTTTTCCTCTATATATTTTGTTGAAATCTGCCACATATCTCTTTTTACCGCATAGCCATTAAATCCAGCATCATAAACAATAACCGCATAATGAAATACACCTTTCCTCCATAAGCTTTGATTATCGTGCAAGAAATATTTGGTATAATAATTATCTAAATCTTTTCCAGTTACAGATAGCTTAAAAGGCAGTTTTTCCCCTCCCCCCATGCATCCATCATCAAGATGATAAACTATGTTATGCTTATCATAAGCGGTTCTTAGCATTTCCTTTGCACCATCTGGAAGAACACTTTCCTTTGTTCCATTTCCAGCTTCCATCTGGTCAATTTCGATAAATAAATCCTTTCTGAAAGGATCGGAGCCCCACTGGCTTGTTAAATATTCTTCATAATTATCCAATCCATCCTCATCTGGGTCAAGATTTTTGTGGTCATTCCATACAAGAGGGCTGTATTCCCATCTATCTTCAATGCTTCCATTCCACCAGTTATAGCGGAAATAATGCCCCCATTTATATTCCCATTCAATTGGTATGCCATCATTATCCATATCCTCTCCTCTATTATCTTTTGTCGGGTCAGTATGAAACACATTTACCTCAATCCAGTAAGGAATACTATCCCCATCATAATCATTCTGATAAATTGAGAAGCCAATCTCGCAATCCTTGTTATTCTGATAAATGCTGTTATCATCGCACCCATTCAGGCGCCCGTAGCCACTCAAATCTTTGTTCCAGTAGCTTGGTGGGGGGTTGAAATCGTCGCCAAACCAGTGGCCGGATTTTATGCTGTATGTTAAATTTATATCCATGCTGTATGGGTAATCATCTATATTATCGCTTATATCGCACAGCTTATCAACAATGTCATCATCCCAGAGCTGAATCACTATATTAACAAATTCTACATCATCTGGAACATTCGCTTTTGCTGACCATTTTTCATATACATATTTTTGATTTTTCCAGACAGGGCTTGTAAATTCCTCGCCATTTATGAAAACCTTTACATAAAAGTCAGGGTCGCTGAATTCATCTATTTTATCTATTGTTCTTCCAAGATATTTTGTTTCAAGTGAGCGAATATAGTCTATTTCAACAGTTACTTCTATATCAACAAGCGGGTCAAAATCTTCTGAAATATTGCCTATTTTTTCCTTGTATAGGGAAATATTCAAAGGTAATAAAAACATCGCAGACAAAATTAGCGTAACTATCTTTTTCATGCTTGGAAAAATCAGGCTGGTATAAATATTTTATTGGTGAAAATTTATTATTTAAAAGCCTGAAAAATATCTCTTCCATAGAAAATGCAAAAGTGAAAAATTCGTTATTTTTTTTAAAAAATTTTAAAAAAAAAATTTATAAATTTGTAATATATTTAGGTTCGAGACGTAATAAAAGGTGTTAAGATGAAGAAATTGTTGTTAATCGGGGTAGCGGGGCTTGTTGTTGGTTATGGTGTTTTTGGATTAATTTTTGAAATATTGAGCCAGCCGCCATCTGGCTGGCCGAGTTCATGAACATGGATTGATACAGATCCTAATGAGAATGGAGCACAGGATAATCGCAGAGATGTTGAATATGCTTATATAGCGATGGATGATGAGTATTTATATCTAAGGCTGTGCTGTTATGCCCAGCCCAATTTTACTATAGAAAAAGACGCAAGGTATAAATGGTTTATAGATTTAAATGGGGATGGAAGCATTCAGGGAGGAAATATAATAGGAGGAGAGTATATGTTTTTTGTTGAGGATACAAATAATGATGGAATTGGAGATGTTTATCTTCTCAATGATACGGATGGAGACGGAATGTTTAGTGAGTGGGAAGGAAATTATAGCGGAGGGCTGATAACAAATAGTAGCATTGCTGGGTATGAAATAATTGGAAACTGTGTGCTTTTGTATTTAAGTTGGGATGCTATAGGAAACCCTTATCCTTTTTATTTACTCGCCTGGGCAACAGACCAAGAAAATCCTAACCTTGAGCAAATGCCAACAACTGATGGCCCCGATTCAGCAGATATTCCATTTGGACCATTTTTCCCGCCATATGTCTATTTGAGTATAGAAAAGAATGATAATCCTGACCCTGTTTATGCGGGAGGGATATTAAATTATACTATCTGGGTTAATAACACAGTAGGGATAAATCTTACAAATGTAACAGTGATAGAAACATATGATTCAAATGTAACCTTTAACTCATCAAACCCAGCGCCAACGCAAGGAAATAACACATGGATATTCAATTTATCTGTTAATTCTTCATGGAGCGTAAATATAAGCGTAGTTGTTAATTCATCTCTGCCAAATGGAACAATACTGCATAACTATGTAAATGTAACTTATGGAAATTTATCAAATTTAACAGGAATATATAATCAAACATGGGAGAATACAACAGTTGTTTCTCTTCCAATTAATCCAGGCATAAGCATAACAAAAGAAGCATATCCAGATATAATTCATAGTGGCGAATCTGTAACATATTATCTAAACATAACAAATACTGGAGATGTTAATTTAACAATAACAAGCATAATTGATAATCAGAGCCTTTGTTTTTCATATAGCTCTGGAGACGATGGAGATAATATTTTTGAACCAGGAGAAACATGGATATATGTAAATACAACATCAATAAGCATTGATACATGGAATAAAGTAAATGTAACTGCGGAAGATAGCTTAGGAAAAGAAGTATATGATGAGGCAAGTGCATATGTTAATGTAATAAATCCAGGCATAGATGTTGAGAAATATGTAAGCAATGATAATTCAACATGGCAAGAAAGCATAACAATTAATTCTGGAAGCATTGCATACTGGAAGATTGTTGTAACAAACACTGGAGATTGTATTTTATACAATGTATGGGTAAATGATAGTGGAAATAATATAAATGTTGGAACTCTTGGAATAGGAGAAAGCAGAACATTTTACTGGAATAGTAGCTATACAGAAGATTTTACAAATGTTGTAAATGCAAGAGGAGAAGATGAATTAGGATATGAAGTAACAGACAGCGATACTGCAAGTATTGATGTTATAGAAGGTGCGCCTAATATTTATGACCCGAAAATAGCGGAAGATATAGATGGCTTGCCTCTTGAGCCTGGTGATGTGATAAGGTATACCGCATGGATTAATAATACTGGTAATGCGTCATCAAATGATAATCCTGGAAATGAATTTGAGGATGAGATTCCAGCATGCACCACCTATGTTACTGGCTCACTTGAAATAAATGATATTCCAAACGATGATGATATATCAGATGGAATTGGATACGATGCAATAAACAATAAAATAATATGGAATGGAATTATTCCTGCAAATGGGTCAATAAAAATAAGTTTCATGGTTAGGGTTAATCTCAACGCAACTTGCTCAATCATTTCAAATCAAGGTGTGGTTTTTTATGATAGCGATGGGGATGGCATAAATGACGCCACCCAGCCAACAGATGACCCGAGCACATCGGAGGAAAATGACCCGACTAATTTAAGGATAGATATTTATCCACCATGGTCATGGATTGTTGTAAAAGAAGACCCCGCTCAATTTGTGCCAAAAATGTGCACAGTTAATATTTATGCTGCTGATGATGCAAGCCCATGGAAGATTTTCTATGTGATATATGATGGAAATAACAGCAGAGAGATAAGAGAGGGAGAATGGAATACAACAGTGATTTTTTTCTTGTTCTTTACTGAAGAAAGAAACTTTACCATAGAATATTGGGCAATTGATGCCTCTGGTAAAGAAGAAACTCCTCACAATTTTGCCTCTTACAGTGTTGATTTTACTCCTCCATCATTTGAAATACATTTCAGTGGCTTGTATGAAAAATCTGAAGATAGATACTATATTCCTTCTACTGCGGTTATATCATTTTATGCTTATGATACAGGAAGTGGAGTTGATAGAATAGAGTATAAAATAGATGATGGAAGTTGGATTAAATATACATCTTCCTTCAGACTAAGCGAAGGATTGCACAAGATATATGTGAATGTATGGGATAAATTAAATAACAGATATTTTGAGGAATTTAAAGTGCAAGTAGGAGGTTGCGAACCAATAACAAAATGTGTTCTTGATCCTCCTTTACCAGATGGGGACAATGGATGGTATAAAACACCAGTTAAAGTTGAATTAGAGGCATCTGATAATGGAAGCGGAATTGCAAAAACTTTTTATAAAATAGATGGGAAGGAGTGGATTGAATATAATGGTGCTTTTATTCTTCAGGATGGCAAACACAGTTTATTCTTCTACAGTATTGATAAAGCGGGCTTCGTTGAGGAAATAAAGAAAATCAGCATAAATATTGATATGTTTGCTCCAGAGATAAAAATTGAAAAGCCAAAAGCATGGCTATATATAGGAGATCATAAAATAATACCTCTTGTTGGCAATAAAGCAATAGTAATAGGTAAAATCACCATAAATATAGCTATAGAAGACATAAAAACATCTGGTATTGAAGCCACTTATCTTTATATTGATGGGCGCATCGTTGCGCAAGGAAAAACAGAGATAAATTATACATTAAATGAAAAAATGTATGGCATTCACAAAATGAAAATAGTTTCAGCTGATTTAGCAGGAAATATTGCGGTTAAGGAGATGTATCTCTTTATATTAAACCCAAAAATTAGATTTAATAACCCATAAATGAATAAATTTAAAAGCTTGTAAATAATTTACCTTAATGAAATTAAAGAAATTTGCATATTTGTTTATAATATTGTTAATCTGCATAATTTTATACAGAGGGGGGGCGATTGATAATATCCCTCCAGTAACAATAAAAAGTTTTCAGGGAGCAATATATGAAATGGATGGAATTGAATGGATAAGCAATTCAACAATTATATGGCTCAATTCAACAGATGCTGGAACAGGAGTAAAATATTTATACTATGAAATATGGGCGGACATAAACAATGATGGAATAATAGATGTAATGATAGAAAACAGGACAGTAAATGATAACTCACCTCAGGATATGGACAGCACTCTCAAAAAAATATCTGTAAAAGTAATAATAAATAGTGAATGCCTGCATAAACTCGAATTTTACTCTGCTGATTGGGCGGGAAATGTTGAAAAGCATGGCGCTTACTTATATAAAGAATGGAACTATGCCTTAGGGTTTAATGTTGTTCATGCACCAAATGGATGTGTGTTTGGCTCATCTCCTGCAATTGCAAATTTATCAGGAGATAAAAAGCTTGAAATAGTATGTGGAAGCGATGAAATAACTAATTTTTATCCAGAAATAAATGCTACTGCGAGAGGAATATGGAGATGTTTTAGTTACAATGGAAGCATATTATGGGCTCTTGATACAAAAACAGATGAATCAAGGAGCTCGCCTGCTATTTTTGATTTGGATGGCGACGGAAAGTTAGATATTGTTGGAGGCACAACAAGCGGGTGGCTTCTTGAAGTAATCAATTATAATGGAACATTTAAATGGACATTCCCTCATGTAACCGCAAATGCAACAGGTGGAAATTATGTATGGCATTCTTCTCCAGCAATAGGTGAGTTAAATGAAAGTGTTGGTGGATTGGAAATTGTAATAGGAAACAATCCATTTAAAAATTTGTGGTGCTTTGATGGAGATAACAGCGATGGAATTGATGAAGGATTTACCTTGCCTCTTAATGGAGATGGCACTTCTCCCTATTTCCCAGGTTATCCAAATCACATTGGTTATGAAGGAACTGATTGGGATGTTCTATGGGTTTTCAATACTTCTGGAAATATTATATCAACTCCTTCAATTGGAGATGTAGATAATGATGGAAAAAATGAAGTAATCTTTGGCTCTGCTGATGGAAAAGTTTATATATTAAATGGCTCAAATGGCTTGCAGGAATGGAATTTTACAACAGGAGGAGAAATTTATTCATCTCCCGCCATTGCGGACATTGATGTAGATGGCTATATGGAAATTTTAATCGGCTCTACAGATGGAAAATTTTATTGCCTGCAATGGAATGGCTCAAATGGCTTGCAGGAATGGAATTTTACAACAGGAGGAGCAATTTATTCATCAGCAGCTGTCGGAGACATAAACGCAGATGGTTTTTATGAAATAATATTTGGCTCGAATGATGGCAAACTTTATTGCTTAGCAAGGAATGGGACAATGCTGTGGAATTTTACAACAGGAGGAGCAATTTATTCATCTCCCGCCCTCGCCTTGCCGGATGCGGGCGCATTTGCTATGGAATGGCGGATGTTCAGGGGAAATGAGAGGAGGAGCGGGTTGTATGGGGGCTCTGGGAGGCTTGATATATTTGTTACATCCGAGGATAAATATCTGTATGAGATTGACTGCAATGGAAAACTTGTTGATAAATTTTTGACAAACGGGAGAATAAGAACTTCTCCAGCGGTTGCGGATGTGGATGGAGATGGTCTGCTTAATGTGCTATTTTATGACTGGGGGAGAGAAAATGCGAGCAATGATACCTTTTGGTGCTTGGAAAGAGGGGTTAAGAATGTTAATATTTTAAGAGTAGATGTTTTGCCTCCTGTTACAAACAAAACAGTTCTAAGTGAAGATATTTATAATATAACAAAAGAAACTGATATATGGCTGAATGCAACTGATGCGGGAAATTGTAAATCTGGAGTTAAATATCTTTATTATGAAATATGGCATGATAGCAACTGGGATGGGATAGTGGATACGATGGTAAAAAATGCGACAATTTATGATAATACTCCGTATGATAAAAACCCGAATTTTGGAGAAATATCTGTTTTGATAAATCTAACAAATGGTGGAATAAATGAGATAAGATGGTTCTCAGTGGATAATGTTGATAATAAGGAGACAAAGCATACTCAAAAGCACAATGTTATAACAGGTATGCCATTGCTTACAATAACAAAGCATGATAGCATTGATCCAGTAAATCCAGGAAGCTATTTGAATTACACAATAAATGTAACAAATACAGGAAGTGAGAACGCAAGCAATGTAATTGTTACTGAAACATATGATAGCAATGTTATTTTCATTTCATCAAATCCTCCAGCAAGCTCTGGAAATAATGTATGGAATTTGGGAACAATAAGCGTAGGAGAAAGCAAAATAATAAACATAAGAGTTCAGGTTAAAAGCCCGTTGCCAAATGGAACAATACTGCATAACTATGTAAATGTAACATGCTTGCAAGGAGCATTTAATCAAACATGGGAAAATACAACAGTTGCATCTCCCTCACTTGTTATAACAAAAGAGAGCCTAACTGATTTTGCTGAGGCGGGGGCAAATATTTCATATAGAATAAGAGTAAAGAATAACGGGCTGGTGAGTGCGACAAATGTAGTTGTAAGAGAATTATATGATAGCAGGGTAACGCTAGTATATGCATTTCCTATGCCCTCCTCTGGCTTTGATACATGGTTTATACCAACTCTTGTGCCCTCTGCATCCTATGAAATTTTGTTGAAGGTGAGGGTTGCGAGTAATGTAAGCGGTGGTTCAATTATCGTAAATTATGTAAATGTAACATGCTCGGAAAATGCGTATGGAGAGGCTTATGCATACACACCTGTTGTTTCAGAGCCACCCTATACTTACAAAAGATTTAATGGCACTGTTTTTAATGTTTCAAGTTATGGAAACTATGTTGTGCATTACATTCTTTCAAATACAACCATAGATTTAGTAGCAATTGATAATGGTTCTGGAGTCAATAAAACATTTTATAGAATATTTAAATTTGAGGATGGATGGAAATTGCTTTTTGACTGGAGAGAATATAATGGCTCATATCCATATCGCCCGATAAATCTCTCGCAACTCGGCATCTTGTATGGCTATTCTCCATGTGGAAAATATGAAATTGAATTTTACAGCATTGATAATGTTGGAAATGTTGAACAAATAAGATGGAATGATGTTTTTGTTGATTGCTTCAATCCTTATTCAATTATTGAGCCAATTCCTTATCTAACATATTCTTCAAGTATAGAAATAAGAGTTAATGCAAGTGATATAGGTGTTGGGATAGGAAAGGTTGCTTTGTATTATAGATATAGCGTAGATAATTCAACTTGGACAAACTGGCTTTTATATGGAGAAAAAACGAGCAACTTTACATGGATTTTCAATGCAAATCAGAGTGGCTATTATCAATTCTATTCAGTTGCTTATGATTTACTTGGATTGCATGAGCCATTGCCAAATGCAAGCACAATTCCAAAAGCATATTGCAAGGTATATAGACCATGGGATGTTAATTCAGATGGAAGGGTAAATGCGGAAGATATTTTCTTTGTCCTCACTCACTGGATGCAGACGCCAAGCCATCCGCAATGGGATGAAAGAGCGGATGTAAATAAGGATGGTATCGTTGATGTTGATGATATTATAGAGATAATAAAGCACTGGATTGGTTAATATGAAATTTCTAACTGCGCTTCCAATCATCTTCTCTATTACAATATCTTCTGGATGCATCGCTTATAATCTGATAAAGGTGGATGCTCCCCGAATCATTCAACCAAATGAAGAATTTGAAGTTTATATCAATATAACGCCATGCGAAGCAATTGCGGGGGCGCAGTGCAATTTTTCGTTCAATAAAGATGTTTTAATTGCTGAAGATATTATAAACGGAGGAATTTTTGAATACTGGGCAAATGATATATATGAAAATTTTACAAGAATAGATAATCAGAATGGCAGTATTTATAACATTGTTGCATTTTCTTCTAATTCAACCAATAGCGAGGGAATATTTGCGAGAATTGTATTTTTAGCTAAAGGCGAAGGTAATTCCTGGCTTGATATAGTGGATGCTGTAATATCGGATGAGGAAGGAAATAAAACAATTATAGAGGTAATCAATGGAAGCATTTTTGTTGATGCAACTCCACCGAATATAACATTTTATTCTCCAAATGAATTTTTCAGTAGAAACATATCATTGATATGGGGGGCAAAAGATAATTATTCTCCGGAAGAAAAAATATTTTATTCATACTCCCTTGATGGAGGAGAATGGAGTGAATGGAATAATTCGAATGAAACATTTTTTGAGCTTGATGCTGGAAATTATACTTTCATGTTAAAGGCAAAAGATGAAGCGGGAAATTTAAGATATGAAAACTTCTCTTTTTGTGTTAGAGATAACTCGCCACCAGAGATAAAAAATTTAAAAATTTATAAAATAAATGGCAGTGTTAATATATCATGTGATATATCAGACGACTTTGGTATTCAGGAAGTTTTTTTAATCTTAAATGGAATAAATTATTCAATGGAGAAAAATGAGAATTATTTTTTTAATTCATCTCTTCCATCTGGAATATATAACTATACAATAGTTGCGATAGATAAAAGCGGTAATAAAAATACTTCAGATGGAAATTTTTCTATAAACTCGCCACCAGATAAACCATCTTTGATTAGCCCATCTAATGGAACAACAAATGTTGGTATAAATACAATTTTATCCTGGCAATGTAGCGATGTTGATGGAGATATTTTAACTTATGATATTTATTTTGGAACTTTTTCAAATCCTCCATATAAAGAAACTGTTTCAAATACAAATTATAATCCAGGAACATTAAGCTATTCAACTACTTACTACTGGCGAATAGTAGCAAAAGATGGAGAATATGAGAATTCATCAGATATATGGCAATTTACAACCATGGCATATACTCCTCCAACTCCTCCACCTCCAGCAAATTTACCCCCTGCTTGCTCATTGAATGCAAATGTCAGTTATGGATATGCTCCTCTCTATGTTAATTTCATAATGAATGGAAGTGATAGCGATGGAAGCATAATAGCATGGGAGCTTGATGTAGATAATGATGGAATAGCTGAATATAGTGGCAATTCATTGCCTTCGACAAAATCGCATATCTATGCTATTTCTGGAAATTATACCGCAAAATTAACTGTTAGGGATGATAAAGGAGCGATTTCAACATCAAATATTTCAATATTTGTTAGAGCAAATATTTCGGTTGATTTTGAATTTATTCCAATAAGACCTGCGCCTGGTGTAAGGGTGAATTTTTATTCGCTTGTGGAAGCAATAAATTATACCTGGCAATTTGGGGACGGAAGCATTGCCTATGGGAAAAATGTGAGCCATTCATTTGCAAGAGATGGAAAATATAGAGTGAAGCTGAATGTTTCTGATGGATTTTATTATTATGAGAAAAATTATACGGTGGATGTGGTTATTCCAGATTTTTATGTTGAAGCGAGATATTTGCCGGAGAAGCCTAAAAAAGGGGAAAAAATAACCATATTTTTGAATATAAATAATGATGGAGGATATTCTGAAAATGTAAAATGCTCTGTTTTTCTTGATGGAAAGGAGCAATTCTTTAGCTTCAATATATCTGAAAAATATGAAAAAGAGATTTATGCTCAAGGAATAAGCAAAATAAAGATTTTTGTCGATCCAGAAAATGAAATAGAGGAAAAAAATGAAGGAAATAACGAGCTTGAATTTTCAATAAAATATGCTGGCATTAATCTTATCTATTTAGCAATTATTCCATTTATTGCAATTGTTGCCCTTTCCTATCTATTATTAAGAAAGAAAAAAGTTGTTATCGAGGAGGAAAGGATTGAAAAATGCTCTGTTTGCCTTGGCTTATTTAAGGAGGAGGCTAATATTATAAGATGCGATTGTGGAGCATTGTATCATAAAAGCTGTGCCAAAAGAGTAAAAAATTGCATAAATTGCGGTAAAAAACTTTAAAAATTAATATAAGGGAAATGCATACAAAATAAGGGCCCGTAGCTTAGCCAGGTTGGAGCGCCCGGCTGATAACCGGGAGGTCCGGAGTTCAAATCTCCGCGGGCCCACTTTTTCCCTTGCACAGCTTGATTTAGAAGTAAAAATGGGAGAGATGCCCTGAAGAAAAATAAAAATTCTGGAAAATATTGTATATGAAAAAATAATTACGAATATGCATATAAAAAATCCAAGTGATGATTTCTTCAAAGAATTCCTCAAGCCATATTATGCCCTAACTTCAGATGGGCAGTATCTTTTTGCATCCCGCCAGAAGGGGCGCCTGCCAGACAGAGTTTTTTACATGGCGGAAAGGCTCGGGAAGGGGCAGAAAAGGTTTGATGAAGAGGAAGGAAAGGAAATTTTCAGGATTGTTGAAAAATATATTAAAAATGCGGATGTTATAGAAATTGATGGTTGTTATGGGGATGAATGGAAGACCGGTGTAAAAGTTTTTGTTAGCATTGAAAATCCTCATTCTGGATATGTTGCCTGGATGGGAAAACAGATGCTCTTTCCTTTTGAAGGAAATGCAAACTGCTTTAATTTTATTATACCGGAAGGGTTGCCAGAAGCAAAGGAAATAAGCAAGAATTATAAGGAGCCAATCTCTCTATTTGATTTAACTGAAGCAAATAAGGATATAAGGAAAGTTGTTAATATTGGAATTGATTATTTTGGGGGAGCGTTCAAGAAGCCAAATCTAACAATGGTATGGAATAGAGCGGAAATGCAGGGAATGATTTCATATCATGCGGGATGTTATGATGGAACAATTATAAAAGGGCTTAGCGGGACAGGAAAAACAACCCTTACAATTGGCAATGATATTGAGCAGGATGATGCTCTTGTTGGATTGCCAATTTGTAAAAATGGAAAGATTGAAAAAATAAAGCTTGTGGGGCTTGAGGCGGCGAGTTTTGCAAAATCTGAGGGAATAGATGAAAGCTCGCCGGAATGGCGGGGGCTTGTTTCATCTCTAAATGGCGAAGTTGTTATTGCTTTGAATATTGATTGCGAAGGGGTTGAATTTGTTCTTGAAAAAGTTGGGGAGCATGAAGCTCTTGTTCCAAAAGGAAAGGCGGGGAAGTTAAAGTGCAAATCATATGAAAAGAGCAAGACAACAAATGGAAGATTTATTTTTAAATTCAGTATTCTTAATAAGAACTGGAAAAAAGAAAAATATCTCAGGGCGGAGGGGCTTAGCTTCAGGAGATATGATATTCTTGAACCAATCCTGAGGGTTATTGAACCAGAAATGGCGGTTGCTTTTGACAGTGCATGCGAAACAGTAATAACTTCAGCAATTGAAGGAGGAGCGGGAAAGAGGGTAAGAAGGTATGCAGCAACTGATTTCATGGCGGGCGAGCAGGCAAGCCAGGCATGGCTCAAGCTGAAAGCTTATTCTGATATCGGGCTTGATAGGCTTGTATTTTTTGTTGTGAATACTGGATATGTTGGGCAGTGCGATGTTGAAGGAAAAAAGATTTGCGAGGGAGAGAAAATAAAAGTAGAGGAGACAAAAAGGCTGATATCTCTTGTTGTTGAAGGAAAGGTAAGGAGATGGGTTCGCAATCCAGTTTTTGGGTATCTGCTTCCTGAGCCGAGGGAAATTGATGAATATATTGATAATTTTTCTGAAAGGTTCAATTTGCTTCGCTTTTATAGCTCAAAAGAAATTGCTGATTTTTACAGGAGGGATATTGAGGAGAGGAGCAATTTTCTGAAAGAAATTTTTGAAGGACAGGAAAAAGAAAAAGAGCTAAAAGGAGTAATAAATTTTTGGAATAATTTTCAGCCTGATGAAGAAAAAATAAAGGAATTTTATGAAGAAAATTATCGATAGATTTATTAAATGAATGAATATAAAAATGATGGATAAAAATATAAAAGAAGGAATGAGGTGGCTCCTGCAGGCGGAAATGGATTTAAAAACAAGCAGGGATTGCTTAAAAGATGAAAATTATTATGCAAGCGTATTTTTCTCCCAGCAATCCGCAGAGAAGGCATTGAAAGGTTTTTTATATTCTAAGGGTTATAGAGCAATAATAACTCATTCAATTATTGATTTGCTTAAAGAAATATCAGAAATTGAAGAAAATTTCGAAAAATTTTTTGATTTTGGAAAGGAACTGGATCGCCACTATATAGCGTCTCGTTATCCAAATTTTTATCCTTCAGGAGCTCCATTTGAATTTTATAACAAGGAGGTGGCGGAAAAATGCATAAGTTATGCAGAGTCGATATTAAAAGAAGTAAAGAAATACTTGAAGGAATAGAAAAATATAAGGAAAAGATTATTAAAATTTTAAAGCCAGAAAAAATAATTTTGTTTGGTTCCTTTGCGAGAGGTGATTTTAATGAAGGCTCAGATATTGATATAGTTGTTATTGCGGAATGGAAAGAAAATTTTCTTGATAGAATAAAAATTTTGATGGATTTAAATGATTATAGCCTACCAGTTGAAGCAATTGGCTATACAAAAGAAGAATTTGAAAAAATGAAGGAAGAAAAAAATCCTTTTATTTTAAATATTCTTGAAGAAGGAAAAATAATTTATGAAAAAACAAGCAAGATTTAAAAAGGTTAAATTTATATATTTTTTATTGATTTATTTTTTACCCAAAGGGGGATAAAAATGAAAGGAAAATACTGGATATACGGGCTGATTTTGTTTGGGTTAGTGATAGCTTTGAGCTGTGCTGTAAAAGGAGCAACAATAGATGTGAGCCAGCCAAAGGCATTAACTGATGATGAAGGAGCGGACTGGTCAGCGGATATTTTAAAAATAGGCTCTGATTACTGGCTTTTCTATACGCACAATGATACAGTTAAAAATCATGCTGATGGTGTGGGCTCTGAATATTGCAAATATTCAATAAAGTATAGAACCGCATCTTCAATTGATGGTTTGCTAACAGCAACTCCTCAAACTATACCAAATTCAAATCCCCTACCGAGAGGAAGAATTGTATCCGCGGTCTATTATAACGATGAAATATGGGTTTTCCATGCAGATGGTGGTTCAGGAAGCGGAATATATTATTATAAATATTCTTCTGGAACATGGAGCGGTCCGAATGCTCTTGGAAGCGAGTTAAGCGGTGCATCCACAGCTGGCGAGGTAGATGCAATAATTGCAAATAATATGATATATCTTTTCTATCCTAACGCAGCTGGATTGCAGGTTGCAAGCTATGATGGCACTTGGCATCATAATGCAACAATAGCTACTTCTGCTTATATACCAGAAGCAATATATGATGGAAATAACTTCTATGTTGTTTGGACTGCCCAGCATCATATAAATATTTCTTCCTCATCTGATGGAAATACCTGGACAACAGCTGGATCAATTGCAGATCCTGGAATAGGAGCATATGATGCTTGGGATCCAACTATTGCAAAATTGGATGGCACATTCTATATGTTTTATGCCCCTTATGATTGGACTGGAGGAAATAATAGACAATGGTTAGGTGGTAAAACATCAACAGATCCGATAAATACTACTTCATGGAGTGATGAAAAAGTTGTTACATGTGCATGCTATGGAAGCAATCAATGGTGGGATTTACAGCCAATAACATATGTTGAAGGAAATAACTTATATTTAATTTACCAGACAGAGGGAGATAATCATGCAATAGGGGATGCAGATATAGTATATTATCTGATTGATTGGGATGTAAGCCATGACCACTATGAGGCAATTCAGCCCGCAATAGATGCGGCAAGCAATGGAGATACAATAAAAGTTAATGAAGGAACATATTATGAAAATATTGTAATAAATAAAGAAATAATTTTAGTTGGAGACCCAGTAATAGATGCTCATGGAGGAGTTGGAATAAGCATTGAAGCAAATAACACACTTGTTGAAAATTTTACAATATATAATGGCTCAATTGGAATTTATGTACATAATGAATCATTTATAATTCAAAATGTTACAATAAACAATTGCACAGCATATAAATGCCTAACAAACGAAAGTTATGGGATTAATCTTCATAATGTTAGCAATAGCTGGGTAAACAATACACAAGTAAATGATACACTTTGTGGTATGGTGCTCAATAATTCCCTATATATCAATGTCACAGATTGCACCGCTTATAATAACACTGTAGCGGGGATATATTTATATTATTCAAACTCCAACAATATAACAAATTGCAC
This sequence comes from Thermoplasmatales archaeon, assembly GCA_014361245.1. Taxonomy (NCBI): domain Archaea; kingdom Methanobacteriati; phylum Thermoplasmatota; class Thermoplasmata; order Thermoplasmatales; species Thermoplasmatales archaeon. Next base: position 26,237 of record JACIWB010000009.1, read on the forward strand.
TGTTTATAATAATACTGGTATACAAGGATACGGCATTTATCTCTATCATTCCTCAGATAACAACATAACAGATTGCAATGTTTATAACAATTTCCACGGTATCCATCTCTTTTATTCTTCAAATAATAACATAATTTCAAACGATGTTTATAACAATTCTGGGGATGGAATCTTTGTGGCATCTTCTTCAAACCATATAATTTCAAACGATGTTTATAACAATTCCAATGGTATCAATATAACTGGTTCTATCTCATTTTACAATAACATAATTTCAAACGATGTTTATAACAATTCTGGGGATGGCATCTGTCTATATTCGTACTCAACTCATAATAACATAACTTCAAACTATGTTTATAACAATTCCAACGGTATCTACCTGGATTATTCTTCAAATAATAACATAATTTCAAACTATGTTTATAACAATTCCAATGGTATCTACCTCCGTATTTCCTCAATTTCTAACAATATAACAGATTGCAATGTTTATAACAATTCTTATGGCATTGAAATTGGCTCTTCTTCAAATCATAACACTTTAACAGGCTGTAATGCTTATAATAATACTTGGTATGGCATAAAAATTTCTTCTTCCTCAAATAACAATATAACTGGCTGTAATGTTCATAACAATACTTACAATGGAATTTATATAACTTCTTCTCACTGGAACAACATTACCTCAAATACCATACACTTTAATAATCAAATAAACTCATCAGGTAATGCGGGTTTGAATTTATTCAAATCTGAAAATAATACCGCAATAGGCAACATTATTCATAATAATCCATGGTATGGTGTAATTTTAGAACAAAGCCATAACAATACATTTAGTTTAAATGAAATCATCAACAATTGCGGGGGCGTGGCGGGCGTTGTGCTGTATGATGGAGATTATAATATTTTTGATACAAATAATATTTCAGAAAATACTGGAGATGGAATTGAGATGTATGAGTCTGATTATAATAAGATAAACAATAGCACAATAAGTGGAAACAACTACAATGGGACATATCTTCACTTCTCACATAGAAATGAAATTACCAATAGCACAATAAAAGAAAATAATCAAGATGGAATATATCTTTATGGCTCAGAGAATAATACCATAGCAAACTGCAATATATCCGGGCATCCTGCTAATGCTGGTATTTATTTAGGATACGATTCCAATACCAACAAAATCTTGGAATGCAACATTTCGAGCAATGATTATGGAATCTATATCCATTCATCCCACTATAACAATATAACAGATTGCGATGCTTATGAAAACAATAATGGGACCTGTCTCGATGCTTCCCATTACAATATTTTGAATAATTGTAATATTTACAACAACACCTATTATGGAGTATATCTAGAATCGATATCAAACAACAACAATATCTCTTATTGCAATTTCTCTGGAAATGGAGATGCTGATATATATGTCTCTGGAAATGATAATGAAATTTTCTTCTGTCAATTTTCATCTTATCCAACAAATGCATCGGTTCTCAGCTATAGTGGAAGCTTCAGCCTTAAAGGAGTTGATTCTCCGCCATCTGATCCTGATGACTGGAGGAATATAGGCAAATATATTGAAGCAAATGGTGACAGTTGGATAAACCTATCAATTTATTATGAAGATGAAACATATGAAAACTGTTATGAAATGTGGAAATACAGTATGGCGGGAGGCTGGCTCAGGGGAGAATGGTATGAGAGCAAGGGAGTAAATACCGCAGAAAATTATGTCTGGGCAAATATAACATCATTCAGCATATTTGCTCCATTAATTGAAACAGTTCCACCAGTAACAACGAAAGAAATAGGAGAACCAGAATATGATGAATGGGTAAATTATTCAACACCTATATGGCTGAATGCAACAGATGAAGAAAGTGGAGTAAATGGCACATATTATAGAATATATTTCAATGGGCAATGGCATCCTTTAAATGGCAATGATGTTTATTGTGGAAATAGCAATATAACTGAAATTGATGGAACATACTTCTACATCTATTTCCTTAATGGCTCAATTAACTTTGGACCAATTCATTTCCATGAAGAATGCGAGCATATTATTGAATTCTTCAGCATAGACAATGCGGGAAATGTTGAAACCACGCATAATCAGACACACTATGTTGATAATACCCCACCAACAACAACATTAACATTTGGAACACCATATTATACTGATGGAACAGATGAATGGATAACTTCAGCAACACAAATTACATTGACTGCAACAGATGCTCCAGATTGTGCATGTGGAGTATATAAGATATATTATCGCATAAATGGTGGCTCATGGATTGAATATACCGCTCCATTTACAATTCCAAGTGAATGCACTCATACAATTGAATATTATGCAGTTGACTATCTTGGAAATACTGAAACAGCAAAGAGCATAACAGTAAAAGTAGATAATACCCCGCCAACCATAACAAAAGAATTTGAAGGAGCAAAATACAATCAGCATATAACCTCCCAAACAACAATTTATGTAAATGCAACAGATGCTGGCTTATGCCCAGTTGGTTCAGTTTATTTAAATGTATCAATTTATTCATTCGAAACTGAGGAATGGACATATTATGAAACAGAGGTTGAAAGTGGAACCGCAACCCTTAGCTTTACAATTCCAGAAGAATGCGAGCACTGGATAAATATAACCGCAATAGATGACCTTGGCAACACTGCATATGATAATCAAACTGTTTATGTTGATAACAGCGCACCTTTTGCAGATGTTGATGAAATAGATCCATACTGTCAACTCGTGAATGAAGAAAATCCAGTTACAATAACCGCAACCGCTTATGATTTACCGGATGGTGATTGTGGAGTTGGAATAGCATACATTACTCTTTACTACAGATTTTCAAGATATAATTCCTCAAATATGTCGAGATGGACTGAATGGATAGAATATGAAACAATATATAATGAGCCATGGAGCTGGGAATTTAACGCTCCAGAGGGAGCGGGCTACTATCAGTTCTATACTGTTGCATATGACTTCCTCGGGCATCATGAAGAATTGCCGGATGAAAATACAGCACCTGAAGCAATGCTATGCGTGAAATACACCCATACCTATACATTATATCCAAATTGGAACATGATAACAATTCCAGTTAAAAATGAATTCATAACAAATGCGGAAGAGCTGGGCAATTTCTTAAATAGCCAGGATTGCGGTGTTACAGTTATTGTTAAATTCGATGCAAAAGAGCAGAAATACATTTCAAGGGTTATAGGAATTTCAGGAGAAAACTTTGCCATAACCCCTGGAGAGGGCTACTGGATATTTACAACACTTGATGAGTCAAAAGAATTTTCAATTGAAGGCTGCTTAATAGAAGAAAAAGAGATAAACATCTCGCTGTATATTGGCTATAATTTAATAGGATGGGCAAATATTGAAGATACATATGCAGGCATTCTCGCAGATAATATACCAAACTGCACAAAAGTAGATAGATGGGATGCATCTAACCAGGAATGGAAAACTGGATATATCAGAGAGGTAGGAGAGGTAGATTTCAATATCTACATTGGTGATGGAGTATTTGTATTCAGAAACAAAGGCGGTGTAATAGCATGGGATGGCGGAAGAAGCTTCTTATCATTGCCTCTCTAACCCTCTTTCCTTCTTTTGTTTTTGCATCCAATCCATTGGTTATATATGGATATGTTTATTATGAAGGAAATTTTATCAATGGCATAGAAATTGAAGCGGTTAATAATGAAAGTGGAGAAAAATTATTTGCTGTCAGCGAGAATGGTGCATATGTTTTAACTTTTGGAAATCCTCCCTACAGCTGGAAAATAGGTGATAAAATAATTTTAAAGGCGAGAGGAAAAGGAAATTATTCATGCCTATATGGGTATAAAGAAATAACAATTTCATCCGATGCTCCATTACAGGTGGATTTATCTCTTGATGTTGATTTAAATCCAAACTTTGTTTATACTCCTTCTCAGCCAAAAGCAGGAGAAAATATTTCCTTTATAGATAATTCAATTGGAACAATTTTAAATTATACATGGCAGTTTGGAGATGGAAACATAAGCTATGAAAAAAATCCAAAGCATGCATATGAAAAAGAAGGAAAATATAATGTAAATCTAACAGTTTCCTGCGGTGGCTTCAGCAAAAGCATTTCAAAAGAAATAATTGTCTCAGAGAAAAAGGAAAGAACCCCTGGATTTGAATTCATTGCCTTAATTTTTGCAATATTTATTGTGATAAGAAAATGGAAATGAAAAAAATTGCTCTTTTTATTTCATTCATTCTCATAGCAAACCTAATTTTTGCCCAACCTAGCACACCTTACACTATTTTGATTTATGTTTATTTATATGGTTTGCCAGTCAGCAATGCGACAGTTATTGTAACCGAACTTGCAACAAATGAAAGCGGAATCGCAGATCAGGAGGGAGAAGGGCTTTACGGAATTAATTTAGGAAATTTCGAGCATGGATGGAGTGTAGGCGACTATGTTCTTATAGAAGTTTTTTATGATGAATATTATGTGAGCGCAACAATAGTTTTAACCAACGAAGGCTATTCTGTTGTAAATATTTCATTGAGAGATAATACCCCGCCAGTTGCAAACAATGACAGCTACACTACAAATGAAGATATTGTTTTAATTATAAATGCACCTGGCATACTTGGAAATGATTATGATGCAGATGGAGATACTTTAACCGCTGTATCAGTAAGCAATCCAACTCATGGAAGTTTAACATTCAATTCAAATGGCTCATTTTTATATACTCCAAATTCAAATTATTATGGAACAGATTCATTTACATATAAAGCATATGATGGATTTGGTTATTCAAACATTGCAACAGTTTATATTACAATAAACAGCATAAATGATGCACCTGTTGCAAATGATGATTATGCAAGCATGGAAGAAGATAATTCCATAATTATTTCAGTTCTCTCAAATGACTATGATATAGATGGAACAATAAATGAAAGCAGTTTAAGAATAATTCAAAATGCCTCACATGGAAATATAACAGTAAATTCAAATGGAACAGTAACATATACTCCAGAAGAAAATTATTATGGAAATGATTCCTTTAAATACAGATTTATGGATAATGGAAATACCTGGAGCAATACTGCAAATGTTTATATAAATATCTCGCCAGTAAATGATAAGCCAACCGCATATTTAATCAGCCCTGAAAATAATTCAGTTAATATAAACATAAATGCAACATTAGCAGTTCATTTAATTGATATAGATAGCAATAGCATGAGCGTTAAATTTTATGGTCGCAAGTTAGGAAATTCAACATGGCAATTTTTAGGAATAAATACAGATGTTGCAAATGATAGCAATACTTCATTAATCTGGTATAATCTTCAATATAATACAACATATGAATGGTATGTAGTTGCAAATGATAGCATTGCTGAAAATTCATCAGATATATGGAGATTTACAACACAAGCTATAAATACTCCACCAGTTGCAAATGATGACAGCTATTCAACAGACGAAGATATCGCTTTAACTGTAAATACTCCGGGAGTATTAGAAAATGATAATGATATAGATGGAGATAATTTAACTGCAATTCTTGTAAGCAATCCAAATCATGGAACTGTTGTTTTGAATTCAAATAGCTCATTCACATATACTCCAAATTCAAATTATCATGGAACAGATTCATTTACATATAAAGCATATGATGGAATCGCTTATTCAAATATCGCAACTGTTTATATTACAATAAACAGCGTAAATGATGCTCCAGTTGCAAATGATGATTATGCAAGCACAGATGAAGATACACCAGTTTTGATAAATTTATCCGCAAATGATTATGATATAGATGGAAATATAAATTTAACCAGTATAACAATAACTCAATCCCCATCTCATGGAAGCGTAAATGTTCATTCAAATGGAACAGTAACATATACACCTTCATTGAATTATTATGGTTCGGATTCATTCAAATATAAAGCAAAGGATAATGATGGAGCAGATAGCAACATTGCAACAGTAACAATAACAATAAACAGCACAAATGATGCTCCTTTTGCAAATTTCACCTATGAGCCATTGAATCCAATCATAGGGCAATTAATTTATTTCAACAGCACTTCATATGATATAGATGGCTACATTGTAAATTGGACATGGAATTTAGGGGATGGAAATTTTGCTTATGAAGAAAATGTCACGCATGTTTATAGCGGGGCAGGAATTTACAATGTTACCCTGATTGTCAGGGATGGCGATGGCGCCACCTCAAGCATTGTAAAAGAGATTGTAATTCAGGTAGGTGATTTAATCCCTCCATTAACAACATTAACATTTGGAACACCACACTATTATGATGGAACATATCACTGGATTACTTCAGCAACACAAATTACATTAACCGCAACAGATGGAGAAAGCGGGGTAAAAGCAACATATTACAGGATATGGTATGATGGTTCATGGAGTGACTGGACTACATATACAGAATCATTTACTTTAGCAGACGAGTGTTTGCATTACATTGAGTATTATTCTGAAGATAAAGCGGGAACAATCGAAGATGTGCATAATCAAACTGTTTATGTAGATAATACCCCACCAGAAACAACATTGACATTTGGAACACTACACTATTATGATGGAACATATCACTGGATTACTACTTCCACACAAATTACATTAACCGCAACAGATGCTCCAGATTGTGCATGTGGAGTAGATAAGATATACTATTACATTGATGCCTTGCCAGCAATTGAATATACCGCTCCATTTACAGTTACTACAACAGGAGTGCATACAATTTATTATTATAGCGTTGATAATCTTGGAAATACTGAAACAACAAAGAGCATAACAGTAAAAGTAGATAATACCCCGCCAGATATAATTCTTGAAATAGGAGAACCAAAATATAATGAATATGTCAGATCAACAACTCAATTCAATTTATCCGCAATTGATGAAGGAAGCGGAATAGCATTTTTAGAATATCGCATATTTTATGAAAATTGGAGTGAATGGAAGCAAGAAGAAAATTTTAAATTGCAGGGAGAGGGAATTCATTATCTTGAAATAAGGGCAATTGATAATCTGGGAAATACCGCATATGAAAATGAAACATATTATGTTGATGACAGCCCACCATCTTCGCGTGTAGATGAAATAATTCTATATGAGCAGGAAGAAATTCCATTCAATATCAGCATTGTTGATATTGAAGACGATGGAGCGGGAGTATGCAGGGTAGAGGCATATTATTCATACAGCGAGAATAATATAACATGGAGTGAATGGCGATTATATACAACATTTTTTATACCCTATGAGCAGAGATATAATGTATCAAATCAAACAATCAGCTTCGATGCTCCAGAAGGGGTTGCATTTTATCGCTTCATAAGCATTGCATATGATTGCCTTGAAAATAAAGAATTGCCACCATATTATCATGGCACATATGATGCGGAGTGCTTCTTCAATGCTTCAATTTTTATAAGATTTGGAATGCCAAAATATGGTGAATGGATTTCACCTTTTACACCGATTAATATTTCAATGAAGAGAGAAGGAAATATATATTACAGAATATATCATGAAGGATGGCATCCGCAGGAGGGCTTTTATTTATATTCTGGAAATTTCACCATTAATTTCAGTGGAACAAGCTATATAGAATTTTATGGTGATGGTTTGCCAGTAAGAAATGCAACAGTTAAGGTAGATGTTTCAGCTCCAGAAACTTTTATCTTATCGGAATTTTTTGTTGTTTCACCTTTGCTTATTGAATGCAATGCATATGATAATGAAAGCGGTTTAAAATGCGTTGAATTTTATTATCAATATAGCTATGATAATTTTACATGGAGCGATTGGAAGCTTGAAAGCATTGATTACAGCATGCCCTATACCTGTATTTTCAGTGAAATTGGATTTTATAATATTTCAACTGTTGGAATAGATAATGTTGATAATTTTGAAGGGAGTGAAACAAAAGCTTCTGTAAGAATTTTCAATCCGGATTTCAACAATGATGGTTTGGTAAATGTTCAGGATTTGGTTATAATTGCAAAAAATTTTGATGGAAATGAAGCAAAATTTGATATAAATGGTGATGCAACTGTTGATTTAAATGATACAAGGCTTATTTTTGAATTCTGGCATAAGAGATGAGGGCTAAAAAAATAGAAATTTATATAAATAGCGAATATATTTCTCCTAACGATGCAATCTATTAGGGGGATAAAAATGAAAGAAAAAAATGTGATAGGTAGTTTGGTGTTGAGAAAGGGTATAGTGGCTGCAATAGCAATCCTTTTGCTTGGAATAGGCAGTATGATGATACTTGAAACAAAAGCAAGGACTGATCCATGTGTTATAACTGGATATGTATATGCTGAAGATGGTACACCATTGCAGGGGGCTACTGTAAAGATAAGAGATGAAAATACCGGTGCATGGGGAGAAAATATAACAGATGAGAGCGGTATGTATAGCATCACTCTTGGAGGAGGACCATCATCTCCGCCATGGATGGAATGGTTTGATGGCGATGGCTTGCTTGCAACCGCTACTTATAATGGAAGGGAGGGAAAGGCTTTCAGATATATTGATGCAAGCGAAATTGATAGCCAGGGATATATGTGGCTGAACATAACTCTTGGAATACCTGTTACAACAAAAACAGTTGGTGAGCCAGAATTTATAAAATATGATTATGATGATGGCTTGCAGAATTATGGCTATCTTGTTTCTCCGAAAATAAATGTTACCGCGGATACCGCTTCGCTATCTTTCTGGACATGGTGGCAGATTGAAGGAGCAGCTCCAGCAGAATATGATTTAATGAATGTATATATATCAACTGATGGAGGATATAACTGGAGTTTGCTTACAAAGCCAGGAGGAAATCCATCCGCTACTTTAAATCCAGCAGAAGATCCAGTTGGAGGAACAGAATTTAATTATTATGGTTCATCTGGCTTCAATACAACTCCTTCATGGGTATATGAAACATTTGATATATCCGAATTTGTTCCAAATGAAATTGTAATAATATTTGGATTTGATACAGGTAATGAGCTTTATAACTACTGGGAAGGATGGTATATAGATGATATAAGGATAACTGAATTTGGAGGAAATATTCCATTCAGCGATGATGTTGAGAATGGTGTTGGAAACTGGACATATACTGGCTACTGGCATATAAGTGAGCACAGGAGCAAATCATCAAGCCATTCATGGTATTATGGAATTGAAAAGAGTTATGTAACAAGCAATACTTTATTCACTCTTGAGGCTGAAGGAGATTACAATGCAATATATTATAGAATAAATAATGGAGATTGGATTGAATATGATGAGCCATTTAATCTTCCTGAAGAATGCATGCATTACATTGAATTCTATGCGGAAAATGGAAGCAATAGTGAGCCAGTCCATAATCAAACTCATTATGTAGATAACAGCGCTCCAGTGAGCAACTACTACTTTGGAGAGCCAAATTCAGTTTTAAATTATGCTGGGCATAATTACACAGCAATTAAGATATGCACACCAATGATAATAGAAGCATATGATTTGCCGGAAGAATGTAGGGCGGGTGTTGAATGGCTCAATTATTCAGTATGGTGGAATCAAAATGAGCCAAATAACTATACACAGATTAAGCAAGTAAGTGTGCATGATAATGATGTGAATGATACTGATAAGAGAGTTGGCTTCATTAAAGTTGAAATTCATTTCGATGAAGAATGCTTCCATGAAATAAAATGGCAGATGGTTGATTATCTCGGCCATATATCTCAACAGTATTCAGTTGATATAGCGGTTGATGCTACGCCACCGACAATAAATAAAACAATTGGAGAGCCGAAATATTTAGATGCCAATGGATGGCTGTGGGTAAATTGCTCAACTCCTTTCTGGTTTAATATAACCGATGGAGGATGTGGAGGAGGCGTCGGCGTATGGAAATTTGGAATGAACATTTACTGGAATGAAACAAGGGTTCCAGAAGGGCAACAGCAACTATTCACCCTTGTTGAGCAGATTGTTGTTGAGGATAATCTTGCTGAAATAACAATGCAACTTTATAATGAAACTGATAATGAAACTCTCATTTTAAATACTACAACAACAGAGCTTGATGAACTGCTGGCAAATCCATTGGATTCAACATGGTATAGCAATGGCAATGAATATACTCTTATTGAATGGAATGACAATGGAAATGGAACTCTTGATTATTGCGATTATATAAATCTTGATGCTTCACAGCTAAAATGGCATGTTGAAAATATAACAATTGTTGTAGAGGACTTAAATCCAGAATATGGAAAGATTTCATATCTATTCAGATTCTGCGACCTGCCGGAAAACTATACAGAATGCTTCCATGAGCCAGAGATATGGGCAATTGACTATGTTGGCAACAATTATTCATTTAAAGAAAAGGATATGGTTGATTGCACACCTCCATCAATATTAAAGAATGCGGAGAAAGTTGTTAAAGCACAGCAAACACAGATGAATACTAGTTCATATACAAATATACCTGATTGTCAGAGCTTCAAAGCCCCATGGAGCTATATAGATGCGGTGAGTGTCTATGTAAATGGAACATTTGATGGATATAATCTCACATACATAGAAATTTATAATGATAATAATGGCACGCCAGGAGCAAAACTTGCGGAATCAGAATACATAGCTTTAAGTGGAAATCAGTCCAGATGGCTCCAGTTCCACCTGCTGGAGAGATTGTATGTAGAGCATAACGCTACTTACTGGATTAAACTTATTTATAATGGCACAGACGTGAAATGGGAGGCGCAAAACAATTATCCATCGCCTGGTCCATATCCAGATGGATTTGCAATAGTAGATGGGGAGACAAACTATTCATGGGACTTCACATTCAGGATTGAATATTATCCAATTTATCCGTATGATTATCTCAATTGCACATATCTTACAAGTGAGGCAATTCTTGACCTATCTTCATGGGATGAGGGATGCATGGGTGGAGTAGGATTACAAAGCTTGATGTATAGAATATATGTAGATGAAACAGAAACATGGCATCCAATAAGCAATGACGATACATATTGTGGAAATTATAATATTACATATGTGGATGGGGCATACTGGTATGTTGCAAAGAACAGCACCGTTACCTTTACAGATATAAGCTTCCATGAAGAATGCAAGCATATATTGCAGATGAGAGCGGAAGATTATGTTGGAAATGTTCGCATTGTAAATCAAACTCATTATGTTGATAATAGCCCGCCAGAGCTTGAAGTTGAATATCCAGATGAGCATGGCTTCTATTATGATGAGCAAACTGGAAAGATGTTTGTAAGAGCATGCAAGGAATTTTATCTTAACTTAACTGATAAGCCAGAATGTGGCGTGAGATGGCGTGATTTCGTATTCTATTTCAGATATGAATATACAAACTTCACAACTCCTTATATAGAGAAGCATCCAGTGAATATGAACGATAATCAATATGGAGAGGTTGTGAATATAAGTGGTGAGCTATGGTGGGAGATTATTCCAAACAATTCTTCAATTGCTCTGCATTTCTTTGAGGAATGCTATCACAAGATATATTATTTCTATAATGCGAGCGACTGGCTTGATAATTCAATAGTAAGTGATGTGAAAGTAGAGGAAATTTATGTAGATGAATTTGAGCCAGAAGTAAGCAAGGAGCATCCATGGTGCTATAAAGATGAGGAATCAATATATCTGCATCCAATAGACTCTTATTATTATGAAGAACTCTATCCAGAATATGGAAGAAAATATCAGTGGATAAATGAGTTCGTGAAAGATGGAAACTGGTGGTATGCAGTGATGTATGATGAGAAATATGATGTGTATCGTTTATATCAATATGAGCCAATAGCATATACATTGTATCTGTATAATGAGACAAATGGTTACATGTATCTGGTATATTATGGAGGAGAAGAGCCATTCAGCGAGGGCTCATTATGGCATGAAGTATATCCGAATTATTGCAACATCTATGAACTTGTTTATTACGATACAACAGTAATATTGAAAAACCAGACAGGAGCAGAATCAGAATGGAGTGTGGAAAATGATTTTGATGATTATACTGCATATACCGCATATATCTACAATGAAACAAATGATGAATACATGTATATTGAATATGTTGGAGGAGAAGACCCATTCAGCGAGGGCTCATTATGGCATGAATTATATCCAGAATTCAGCAACTATTATGTTTTGACTTATTATGATGCAGAAACCGGCATGATAATATTAAATAATACAAAGACAGGAAAAGAATCAGAGTGGTATATTGAATATTATACTGATGGAGATATTAAACTCAAGCCAGTTTCATATATAAGGGCATGTGATAGAATCAATTTAACCGCAAAGGATATGCCCGACTACCTTGTATTTGTAGATCAATTCCAGACAGAAGGAAATAATCTCGATACCTTGCAAGCTCTTGATGCAACTCCATGGCCATGGGATGCACAGACATTCAAACCAAATGCAAGTTATTTAAATGCAACCGCCTTATATCTCAAATGGATAGAGGATGTTGATGTAACAGTTTATATTCATGATTCGAGCTTCAATGTTCTGGCGAATGCAACAACGCATTTAACTGGCATAGGCGAGGACTGGGTAATATTTGAATTCGAGCCAGGAATAAGTGTAACTCCAAATGCAACCTATTACATCGAAGCCCACGGCTCGCCCGCGAGCGCCGCATCGTGGTATTTCAATCAGCTTGATTTATATACAAGAGGAAAAGCATGGATTAGCGGTGAAGAGAAAGAAGGATATGACTGGAAATTCCAGATAATGGCATACATGCCAAATCCATGTGCAAGTGGAATAGAGGGAATATACTATGCATATGAAATTGGATGGGATGATGATGAAGCTTATTTCAACCATCATCCAATGAATGAAACAGATGCCCCGCATGGAGAAAAAATTGTAAATATAACTCAATATTATGATTGGGAAGAAATTGATGAATACTTCAATGGCTACTGGCTATGGTATGAATATGATGAAAATGTAGGAATACATTTCTATGAAGAATGTGTGCACTGGCTCTATTACTGGGCAAAGGATAATGTATGCCATCACACGCCAGTTTATATGCAGGTTTATGAAGTAGATAATCAAACACCAGTAGTAATAAAAGAGCATCCAGAACATGGATATTATACGCCTGTTGAAATAGTAGTTGATGAAACATTTGAAAATGAAACTAATTGGCTTGAAGGAACATTCCATGTAAGAGATGCATGGTATTGGGATTATGCAGATGGATGGAGACCAGGACAATATGTAGATAAGATACAATACATAAACTTCACAATATACAACAATGATATGACCCATGATTTATTGCTACGCCTGCACATTGAAGAAATTGTTGGTGACGAAGGAATAACTCTTGAAAATGGAAGTGATGTGAATTATAAGATATATACAATAAATGTTCCCGCTGGTTCATCTCTTGTTTATACTGTGCCTGTCTATGATAATCTTGAATTCATGAGATGGGGAGTATGGAGATGGTGGGCGGAAGTAGAGAATGTAACTCAATATCTGAGGGCGGGAGCAAGAATTAATTTAAGTGCTTATGATGTTGGCGAACATCAATCTGGCATACAGGGCATATATTACAGATATGAATGGAATGGAAGCTTTTATCCGCAGGAAGGACATCCCGCTGCAAGAAATGGAAGCGAATTACAGCCTGATGTTCCAGAAATAGCAAACTACTGGTGGTTTGTTTATGATGATAGCAAAGGTATAGTATTCAATGAAGAATGCGAGCATGATTTGTATTACTTTGCAAAAGATAGAGCATGCCATAACAGCACATTACATCATCAGACATATTATGTAGATGCCTCCGAGCCAGTAATAGAAGAAACATTACCAGAGCATGGAGCAATTGGAAATACAACAACTTCATTGTATGAGGGCTTTGAAGCACCATTTGGAAATGGATGGGCGGTTGTAAATGGTGTTGGAAGCACATGGAGCATAAAATCAGAAGAACCACTGTTCCTCTGGCAGGATAGCGATGTTGCTTATTCTGGAAGATATGCGGCGATGGCATGGACATATAACTCGCCATGTGCATGGCTGATAACTCCAAGGATAACAATTCCAGAAGATGGAAATCTTACATTCTGGTATAAAGTTTATTATGGTGGATCAGCTGG
>JACIWB010000010.1 GCA_014361245.1 Thermoplasmatales archaeon
ATTTATCTCTAAAACTTTCCTTTCCTGGATGATGTGCTCTTTTATTCCACTTCCATACAGTTTTTCTGCTTATTCCAAGAAATTCAGCAATTTCTTTTGTTTTCTTTCCTGCCTTCTTTGCCATAACCATTATTCTCCTCATTTCTGGAGTAACATGTGACATTTCCCATTCCCTCCTATAAAGAATGGGAAATTGGTTTAAGAAATGTTACTGATCTGTGTTTACTTTACAGATGTCAAAAAATTAATTAGTTTATCATCAATAACATTGTGAAAGATAAGGGAATAAAAATACTGCTTGTTATATCAATTATTTCGATATCTTTTTCCTCAATTCTTACAAGAATGAGTGCTTCTCCTCCCGTTCTTATTGCATTTTATAGAATGGCTTTATCATCTTTACTAATTTTCCCTTTTCTGTTTATAAAGAAAATTAAAATCGAGAGAAAAGAAATTTTATTATCTATGCTGGTGGGCATAATTCTTGCCCTTCATTTCATAACATGGATTACATCTCTTTCATATACTTCAATTGCAAGTTCAGTGATACTTGTAACATCCCATCCATTTTTTGTATCAATAGTTTCATTTTTACTTTTTAAAGAAAAACTTCATAGAAAAAGTATCTTTGGCATAATTTTAGCATTTTCCGGCATTATAATTCTTTTTTCATCTGATTATTTTTATCTCCCAAAAACACTTAAGGGTGATTTACTTGCTTTTTTAGGAGGAATTTTTGCTGGTACCTATATAATCGGCGGAAGAAAAATCAGGCAAAAAGCTGGCATTTTTGAATATAACTTTATTGTATATGGGACTTCATCAATTTTTCTTCTTTTATTATGTCTTCTCTTTAAAATGAATTTGGAAGTTTCATCTAAGGAATTCACAATTTTTCTTCTTATGGCTATTTTTCCAACATTATTAGGTCATTTTCTCTTCACTTTTTGCATAAAATATGTTAAAGCAGCTGTCATTTCTGTTTCATTTCTTGGTGAGCCAATTGGTTCATCAATATTAGCAACAATTTTATTCAGAGAAGTTCCTGGAATATTTAGCATGGTAGGAGGAGTAATCATTTTGCTTGGCATATATCTTGTTGCATCATCGGAAGTTAAAAATATTTAAAAACCTCTTTATTATCATCATGGACAAAAAAATAGTTCTTGCAATAGATGATGAAGAGACAATGATTGATTTAATAAAAAGAAATCTTGAGAGAATAAGCATCCCAGTAATTGTATATGGGGCGACAACTGGCGAGGAAGGAGTTGAAAAATACAAAAAATTAACATCGCAGGGAAAGAAACCTCACCTCGTTTTAATGGACTTAAATCTTACTCAATGGGGAAAAGGTAAAATGGATGGGGTGGAAACAACCAAAAAAATCCTTGAATTTGACCCTGAAGCAAACATCTATGGCTACACCGCCTGGTTCGCCACCGCCTGGGCAAAAAAACTTGAGGAGGCGGGCGCAAAAAAGGTTATAGAGAGAACAATTTTACCATCGGATTTTAGAAAATTGATTGAAGATATACTGAGAGAAGTTTAGGCAACTCTTCCCATTCTGAAAGCTCCAGTTATTCTTATCTCATCTTCTTCAAGGGTGTAATCTATCCAATGACGGGAAATTACTTCCCCGCATCCCTGCACTCTTAACTGCATTTTAGCTCCTTCTTCTCTCAGCTCTATCACCCCATCCATCACATGCTTCATTGTTTGTACTTCAATTTCATCATGCATCCCTCTTGTCATTGAAAATAGTGAGGTGAGACCTATTCTACTGCATATTCCACTCAATACCTGTAAAAATCTGAAAACCGCTTTTGCGTCTGAATAAACAACCAATGTTGAGAGAGAATCGAAAACCATTCTTGATAAACCTGAATTTTCTCTGTGAATTTGAATTATAGAGGACGCAATTTTTTCTCTATTAACAGGACTATCTATAAATATTACTCTTTCATCCTTCTCTTCCAGTTCAACGCTTTTAGAATATACATCTATATATCTCACCATTCCCTTATTTTCATATTCTTTATAAGAAGGATCCAATCTAATCATTTCCTCTCTTACTTCCGAAAATGAATTATCCGTTAAAACAAAAATAACTCCTTCATTATTTTTAAGTCCTGATAGGGCAAATCTCTTAAGTATTATTTCCTTTCCTATGAAAGGAGGTGCATATACAAGAACATTTGTTTTTAATGGTATTCCACCTTTCAGAAGTTCATCAAGCCTGTCAATGCCTGTGCTAGCAAGCATTTGAAACACCCTCTAAAATTTCTAGCATTTTATCAATTGCTTCATAAACATTTTTTCCATCCTTTGCAGAGATTTCTACGACAGGAACATCTTTTTCCAACTTTCTTCTTATTTCTTCTTCCTTCATTGCTCCCTGTATATCTTGCTTGTTTGCCACAATAATACATGGAATATTAAATTTTGATATCATCTCCTTTGCATAAAGAATATCTTCTTCTTTTGTGGAATCAATAACAATAAATATCAGGCTTGAAGAGCCGAGCATTTTATCCGCTATCGGTAAAAATCTTTCAAGACCTGGTAATCCAAAAATATCAATTCTATAGCCCTTATAATCAACCGAGCCATGTTCAATTCCAACAGTAGCCCCTCTCCTTTCTACAGGTGTAAATTCTTTTGAAACCGATTTTATAAAACTTGTTTTTCCAGATTGGTGAGGCCCTATAACAGAAACTTTTGGTATATATATCCTTATTCCTTCTGGCTTAAATATTTTAAAATAGATTTCTTTATTCATGCATTCATTCCAGTCAGCTTTTCTTATACACATCTTCTGTCTTGTAACTATGTCCTCAACAAGATTTATTTCTATTATTGCATTGAAAATTCTCTTTAATCTATAAATTATCGCTTCTTTATATGGCCATGCAATGAAATTATAGAATGATACAATCTCCTTATTCTTAATTTCTCTATTCAATTCCTCTATTCCATCCAAGGTTTTTTTCTCTCCACATAAATCCATTATATTTGAAAGAGAATCAAAAATAATAACTCCTCTATCTATTTTTTCTATAATTTCAATTAAAACACCTTCATAATTTTCAATATCATGTGGCTCATGAATTTTATATTTCTCCTCAGATGGAGCTCCTATTAAGGAAGAATATGCATCAACAAGAATAAGCTTCTCATAGTTTTCTCTGCTCCAATTAAATTCATTAAAAAATTTTTCAACATTTTTGGGTGATGATTCAGAAACAACATATACTCCATAAAATCCCTTCTCAAGATTGTGGCGGAGTATATGGATTCCTATATTGCTTTCCTCCACTACTGGCTCAATATAAAATAAAACGGATTTACCGTAAGGAATGCCATTTAAATATCTATCAAGTTTTGTAATTCCAGTATCAATCATTTTTTCCCAGCTCTTTACCAACCTTTTGTATTAAATCCAAAAATTCTGCATCAGGAGATGACACAACTGCAATTAAATAGTCCGCCCCCGCCCCCTCTATCACTATTTTTCTATTTCTTCCTTCAACAACAACAAATTTTGGTATTCCTCCCTTTATTCCATCAATTGCTATTTCAGCAGAGCTTAATATTGTTGCAACCATCGCAGAAAATACTTCGCTATGAACATTTTCCATATTTGTGTATATTGGCAACCCATCTCTTGAAACTATAAAAACTCCTTCCACTCCCTTCTCCATCTCAAGCTCTTTTATTATTTCCTTGTAGTTCTTTTTCATAACTTATGTATAACTCAAAAATACTAATAAAATTTTCTAAATTAATTTGAAAATGAGATAGGTAATCAAAACCATTATTGTTGCATGTCTCAAGCCAGCAAGAGCTTTCCCTTCAGTCAGTGAGCCAGCAACAACCCCGCTTCCTATTGCTTGAGCAATTGCAGTGCATATATAAATAAATTCATACTGCTTCATTGTAATCGATGAACTTGTAAAACCTGGCAAACTTATATCCTGCGAAACAAGTTTTGGGAGGAAAAATCTGGATAAAGCTATTATTACTGCAAGGAATACAAAAAATGAAATGTAAATTATCATAAGATATAGATTCATTTCTGTTTTCCTCTCATTCTGCAAAATTTTTATTTCCCTTGCATTTGTTGCGGCGGCTTCTATGACATCCGCAATTTTTCCTCCCGCCTGAGATGCTTTTATAACCATTGTTGTTGTCCTCTGTATCAGTGGCGTCTTTATTCTTTCTCCAAATCTCCTTAAAGCCTCTGTAAAAGGCACACCCCATGAAATCTGAATCGCCATTTTTTTAATTTCTGGTGTGAGAAGCCCATAATCTCCCCTCGCCGCCATCTCCACAGCCCTTGCCTCTGTCATGCCCGCCTTTCTTGACTCGGCTAAATCTCTTAAAAATTCGGGAAATCTTTCTTCCATTGCATTTATTTTTTTGTAGTGGAAATATTCATAGAATCCAAATGGACCAATGGAAACAAGGATTGCGTATATTGCAAAATCTATCGCATTTTCAGATGAAAGAGTTAATGTTCCAATTGATGTTATTTTTCCTATTTGTAGTAAGACAGCAATTGCAACAAAAATTGCAGCAAAAACCGCTGAAAGAGACAGAATTACTATTCTTTTAACCGTCTCTAAATCATATTTTTCTTTTAGAACACCTGTTTTTTCAGGCAATATAAAGAGTATGTATAAAACCAGGAAAAAAAGGAGAAAGATACTCAATCCGATAAGCACATATGCCCATTTTATTTCTTCAAGAAAAATTTTTGGTCTCGGTATAATAGCTATTATATTTATAAGAATAAATGCAACTATCAGGGATATTATTCCAAAATATAATATTCTTCTCCTTAAAATCACTTCTTCTCTTACTGTTTTGCCTCTTTCATAGATACCAACTATCGAATCAACGGGAGAAGGCATTTCTCCTCCTATCATAAGCGACATCATCCAAGAAATCATTGCAATGTTTAAAAGAAAGAGAGGGTCAGCCATGCTAATAATTATGCGAGGAACATTTGCTGGTAGATGATATAAATCGGTCTGTGAAGCAATAACAATAAATGAAAAAACTATTGCGAATATAAAGAAAAGAATATATGCTGAAGTTCTTTCGACATATGGAATTGAGAGAACAGTATAAAGCATTAGAAGCAATACCGCCCCAAGCAATATATTTATTAAAATTCTTGAAATATTTAGTGCGGAAAATACAATGAATATGTTTAAAATTGTTGCAAAAAGAAGAATTATGAATGAAAATAAAGATGTGAAATAATATTTCCATTCTCTTTCCTTATATTCTTCAGGTATAAATGGTAGCATATCTTCCTTTATTTTCCTCTGAACATATGAAAAGAATAAAAATAATATTATTGCAACAGCAAAAAGTATGTTTGAAAGAGCATAATATTCAAAAAATCTGGCAGTTACTGAAGCGGATATTATTAAAGAAGAAGCAACTAAAGCAAAAATGGTTATTTTTCTTTCTATCATTTTATACCTCCGGTGTCATGGAACTTATTGCAAGTGCAAAACCAAGATGCGAGATAGGAAGCATTACAAAAGCAATCAGGTATAGGATTATAGGAGATGTAGGTCTCCCACCGCTAAATGAAATCATGACTGAAAATATTATTATAAGAAAAAGGGGAGCAGCAACCACCACTGTTACATAACTTTCTGCAAGAATACCAAGCGTATTTAAGAAATCTTTCTGAACTCTTCTATTCTCTCTCATATATTCTTCCGCCTTTGCTAGAAAATATTTTTTTAAATTTCCTCCAGAAGTGATTGTTGTTATTGCTCCCTGCAAAAATTCCTGAAATTTTATTGATGGTGTTCTATTTGCAGCATTTCTTAACGCTGTTATTATATCTATGTTAAACATATAAATATCCCTGTAAATCCATGCCGCCTCCCTGTGTATTTCTCCATATATTGGTTGCTCCGCTAAGTTTCTAAATATCTCTGCGGGCGTGATGCCTGCGGTTGCCATCGCCGCTATGAAATTCAACGCGTAAGGGAGCTTAGCATCTATATCCTTTTTTCTTTTGTTTGCCCTATTTTCAGGAATTACTAAAGTTATGAAGTAGGCGAGTGCTGCGAGAAGAATTGGCGAAGGAATTACTATTGAAAGAAGTTTATTTGGTAGATTAAAAGCTGGGGAGAGAAGAGTAATGTAAAGGAATACAAAAATCAATCCAGCAATAGAAGCAACCATTGCGTTCATCCATGCAAGAGCTATATATGCTTCTGCTCTTATCTCAATAAATCCTTTTTCAAGTGCTCTCTTTATATATTCAATCTGGGGGGATTTTGATGCCTTTTTTCCAAATACCTTATAAGCTAAATTCTGATATTTGGTTAGCATTTTCCCTTACCCTCTCCATAACCTTATCAGGACTTTTATAGTATGCAGATATTATGGCTCCAAAATCGACATAATGCTTTATTCCTTTTTCAGTCATCCATTTTATAACTTCAACTCTTCTATTAAATTCCTCATTTAGCTCTCTATCACTCCAGTTCCTCTGCTCCGCTATCCTATCCATCACATGCCCCTTTCCATAATAATCAAAACTATCCTTTCTTGGATTCCATCTGAAAACATCATTTGTAAGCAGATCATCAGTAGTTGGATCAATACCCACAACTTCAACAACTTCTCTAATTCTTCTAACCCTCTTCTTTCCTATCCTCATTAAACCCTGAATTGCTACTATATCCAATGCCTGCAACTGTATACGGGGTATGCTTATTGGCTCTCCTTCAAGCCTGTGCACAACAGAAAATATAGAATCCGCATGCATTGTAGAATAAACAGTATGCCCTGTAGCCATCGCCTGGAAAAGAACGACCGCTTCCTGTCCTCTTATCTCTCCCACAAGAATATATTCGGGGCGCTGGCGGAGCGCCGCCTTTAACAACTCAAACATTCCAATTCTTGTTTCCTCAGCTTCAGTTGTTGTTTCTCTTGTTACGGATGCAATCCAGTTTGGATGGGGCAAATTTATCTCCCTTGTATCTTCTATTGAAACTATTTTCATCTGAGGAGGTATAAAAAGACCGAGAGCATTCAATGTTGTTGTTTTTCCAGAAGCAGTACCCCCCGCAATTATGGCAGATGCCCCATGCTCTATCGCAAGCCAGAAATATGCGGCAAGTTCTGGTGAAATTGTGTTGAATTCTACGAGATGGGTGGGGGTGAATGGTTCTTCTCTGAATCTTCTTATTGTGAAATTTGAACCCATTGAAGAAACCTCTCTTGCAAGGCATGCCTGCAATCTTGAACCATCGGGCATTGTTGCATCAAGCAAAGGGCGCGAGATAGAAATATGTCTTCCGCATTTCTGGGCGAGTTGGATGACAAAAGAATCGAGCTCATCATCTGTCTGAAAATATATACTTGTTTTAAGTGATTCATAATTTCTATGATATATGAAAATTGGAACACCAGATGCATCGCATGATATATCTTCAATCATGGGGTCTGTCATTAAAACATCTATCTTCCCATATCCAAGAAAATCTCTTATAACATAATACATTATTTTATCTTTTGTTATATCATCTATTTTAATTGAATAATCCCTTATAACTCTATCAACATTTTTTCTAAGATATTCTTTTGCCTCATCTTCTTTGAATTCAGTGAGTTCTATATCCATTGTCTTAATTAATGTCTCTTTTATAAAATCCAGAATTCTTTTTTCTTCCATTGAAAGAGAGGGTTCGATTACTTCATATATATATTCATGATTTTTGTTGTCATATAATATTCTTATATACGAATATGGTTTTTTAACTGGATGAACTTCAACCACTTCTATATAATCCTCTCTTGGAGGAAGAATCTGCACAATCTCTTTCTTAGAACCAATAAACTTCTCTATATCCTCTCCTCTCTTAATCATACTTAAACTTTCCTTCGCCTTCAAAATTTCCTCGCTTTGCTGGATACTCCTTAAATCTTCTATAATCTTTTTATTTTTTGATATGAATTCATTAATCTTATATTTGCTGAGCAAAAGCATTGCCTTCTTTCTTTCTTCTTTTTCTTCTTCTTTGAGGATTTTTTTATTCTTCATTTATATCACACATTTTTTTTAATATATATAGATTTATATTTATTCTGATTATATTGATAGCAAAATGCTAACAAATATTTAAGTTTTTCTTTTTTCTTTTGAAAGTTAAATAATAAAATTTATGTTTAGGTTTTCTTTACATATTCATGAAAAAGTTTGTATTTATGGTAGCGATTGCAATCATTTGCTCAGTATTAGTTACTTATAACAGAGCAAGCGATTTACCAAGCATTGTTTATGTGGACGATGATTTTGACGAGAGCACAGAAGGATGGAATTCAACATGCTTTAATATTGTGCAGAATGCAGTAAATAAAGTTGCAGAAGATGGAATTGTCTTCATTTATGGAGGTAATTATTCAGAGAATTTTACAGTTAATAAAAAACTAAAAATTTATGGAGAAAACAGGGAAAAGACATTTATTAATGGAAAAATAATAATTTACGGGGAAGTGGAAATTAAAAATATTTCATTAAAAGGGATTGAAGTATTCTCATCTTTCAACAGAATAAATGATTGCAATATTATTGATGGAGAAGGAATATATATCTCAAATTCAACAAACAACACAATTTACAGATGCATTATTTCAAACAATAACTTTGGTATTTATCTCAATTTCAGTTTCTTTAATAATGTAAGCAGGAATAATTTAATAAATAACTCTCAGAATGCTTTTGATAATGGCAACAATTCGTGGAATGAAAACTACTGGAGCGATTTGATTGAATCTCCCTATATTATCCCTGGTGGAGATAGTAAAGATTTTAATCCAGCAGCGAAGCCCTGGGATTATATACTTCCTTCCATATTTCACACAATCAATGGTGAATATGGAAGAAATGGATGGTATAGGAGCAATGTAACTATAGATGTGAATGCATATGACAACGAAGAAATATCACTTATAAACTATAGCTTAAATGGATTATGGCAAAATACAACAAATTCCTCATTTAATATAACAGCTGGTGAAGGGGTCCATCTCATAGAAATTTATGTTTTTGATGGAAATGAAAATTTTATTAAAGAAGAATTTACTGTTAAAGTTGATACTTCTCCACCTGAAATATCCTATATATTAGACCCTTCCTCTCCAAATGGCGAGAATGGATGGTATAAAAATGTTTCAATATCAATAAGCGCTACCGATGGCACAAGCGGCATGGCGGAAGGAAGTATAGAATATAATATAAATAGTGGGGGCTGGCAGGAATACAAGGGCTTCTTTACCCCAATGGAAGAAGGGTATCTAAACATATCAATAAGAGGGATTGATTCAGCTGGAAATGAAAATATAACAGAGTTAGAACTAAAAAAAGATTCAATGCCTCCTTCAATAATTATAACAAGTCCATCTGGAGGATTTGTAAAAAGTTATTATGAGGTTATATGGAATGCAACTGATAATATAGATACCGATTTAAATGGAAGTATTTCAATATATTATTCTTCCGACAATGGCACAACATGGACAGAAGTTGAGGAAGGAATTTCAAACAGCGGGGCATATTTGTGGGAAACTTCTCTTTTTAATGATTCAAAAAATGGTATTTTAAAAATCTCTGCTACAGATGATGCAGGTAATACAGGATTTGCATTTTCAGAAAATTTTGTTTTGGATAATACACCTCCATTTATTTCAGTGACATCTCCAAAGGAAGAAGCATATGGAAAGGACGAATACGGAAATATAATAATTGAAATAAGATGGGAGGCATACGATACTATAGACGATGATTTAGATGGTAGCATAAACATTTCGTGTTTTAATTTTACATGGTTTGATATAATAAGGGGCTATAATAACACTTTCAGATATACATTAACAAATGCAAGCGAGTGGGAGGATGGAAATTACATGATAAAAATCTCCGCTACAGATGATGCAGGTAATACAGGATTTGCATATTCAAAAAATTTCACAATAGATAAACAACCTCCTCAACTAATAATAAAAAAGCCGGGCAGAGGATATCTCTATATAAACTTATTCGGAAAAGATATAATACCACCAATTCAGTTATTCGGGTTTTTATACGATGCCATAATAATAGGAAAGATAAAAATTGATATTTATGCATACGATAATCATTCTGGTTTGCAGGAAATAAGAATAAAGTTAGATGAAAATGAGCCATTCCCCGTTGAATGGCCCTATCAAATCCTATGGGATCCTTCAACGGGTTTGCACAGTATGAAGGTAATTGCAAGAGATAATGCAAAAAATATTAAGGAAGAAGAAATAGGCAGAATATTATGTCTAAATTTCTAATAAGGTGGTAATTTTTCCTCGTCATTTCCTTTTATGAATTCCTGCCAGTAATAACGGCGCATTGCAATATTTATTGTAGGAAGGGCAAGAGAATAAGGAGCAAACTTTGTCATTTTTATTGATTTATAAACTCTTTTTATAGTTTCTTTCATTGAATAAAATCCTCTTATCACATGTTTAATTCCTTCGAGCAGCTCTTCAGGTGTCATATTTTTTGGCTTATAAACAATATGCGCCTGCGTGTATTTTCTCCAGTCTTTTGTGAAAATTCTCCCTTCTTTTTCGAGTCTTTCATATAGGGGTGTGCCTGGATATGGGGTGAGAATATTGAATTCAGCAGCATCTATTTCCCATTGAAGAACTGCTTCAAGAGTTGTATCGAATATTTCTGGTGTGTCCGCATCAAAACCAAATATAAATCCACCTATAACCCCCATTCCATATTTCCTAACTTTTTTAATGGCTTTATCATATTCTTCCGCTTTATTTGAAACCTTATGCGCTTCCTTTAAACTTTCTGGATTTATTGATTCAAATCCAACGAACCATGCTATGCAACCAGCTTCTTTAGCTGCCTTCAAAAATTTTTCATCTTTTCCAAGCAGATTTATATTTCCGTTGGCAATCCATTTCTTCTTTAATGGTTTTATTGCCTTGAAAAGTTCAATGCTGTAACTTGGATTTATTGTAAGAGAAGGATCTCTGAAAATAAGGACTTTATTTTTTATTTCCTTCATTTCTTTAACTACTGCTTCAATTGGCCTGCTTCTTAGTTTTCTTCCCAAAAAGACGGATGTTGCACAAAAATCGCAAGCATTCGGGCATCCTCTTGTTGTTTGTATTCCCTCAGTGAGTGGCTTGTTTTTCATCAAATCTCTTCTTGGAACTGGTATTTTGGATGCATCAACATGCGGGCCATAATAAAATGGTTTTAAATTTTCCTGCTCAGCATCATTTAGCAAATCATTCCATACTTCTTCTGCCTCACCAATTACAACCGCATCCGCATGCTCCTTCGCCTCTTCTGGCATCGCAGTTGGATGATACCCTCCAAGAACAACCTTTATGCCCTTTTTTCTGAACTCATCCGCAATGCTGTAAGCTCTTGGAGCGGTCATCGTAAGCGAGTTTATTCCAACAATATCCCATTTTTCATCAAAATCTATTTCTTCAAAATTCTCATCTACTATCCTTATTTCATGCCCGTCCGAGCAAGCCGCAACCTGTGCTAAACTTAATGAAGGATTTCCAAAAAGCTTTGCAAAAGGACTTTTTCTATCTCTATAGGTTGTAACTCCATGTTCTATTTTAGGGAATACCAGCAAAATTTTCATGTGCTTAAAATATTGCTAAATATATAATTTTTGTTTATAGGCGGGTCTTTTTATTTCATAAATATTTTAAATAGGAAATTGTTATAGGTTTGTGAATGCAACAATAGATAATATAGACAGGAAGATAATTTCCCTGCTTCAAAAAAACCCAAACATTTCTCAGAATGAGATTGCAAAAGAAGTAGAGTTATCTCAACCCTCAGTGAGTGCAAGAATTAAAAGAATGCGTGAAAACGGAATTCTTGCCTCTATGTTTGGAATAGACATAAAAAAAGTAGGACTTCATGTAGCGAAGATAGAAATAAACAAAAATGAGAAAAATGAATTTATAAAAGATTGCCCATACATTCTTTCAGTCATTGAAACAGTGGAAAAAAATATTCTCTATATTGTAAGTGAGGATTTTTCGAGCCTTGAAGCAATAGCAAAGAAGCACTTTGACATGGATGATTTTGAGGTTGTATTATCTTCTTATCCAAATCTGGTTTTTCCAATAAAAATCCCAGAAAAAAATAATGGATGTAGTAATTGCGATTGTTCAAATTGTGATTTTTATATAAAAGGAAAATGCATTGGCTGTCCTTCCTCGCTATATTACAGAGGAAAACTATGGTAAGATGAAAGTAGATGAACTGCAGGTTGCAAAAGAAGTTAAAGAAATTTTGAAGGAGCAGGGGATAAATGAACTTTACCCCCCGCAGGAAGAAGCAATACCTTATGTTTTAAAAGGAAAAAATGTTGTGGTTTCTGCACCTACTGCTTCTGGAAAAAGTCTTGTTGCATATCTTTCAGTGGTTCAAACTGCTTTAAATGGAAATAAGGGCATCTATATCGTTCCTCTGAGGGCTCTTGCAAGAGAAAAATACGAAGATTTAAAAAAATTTGAAAAAATTGGAATAAAGGTTGGTATTTCAACAGGAGATTTATATGATAGGGGCGAAAAACTCGGTAAATACGATATAATTGTATGTACGAGCGAAAAAGCAGACTCTTTGCTGAGGCACAAATCAGAATGGGTATATGAAGTAAAAAATGTTGTTTTGGATGAAATTCATTTGATAAATGATGTGGCCCGCGGCCCGACGCTTGAAGTGATCGCCGCAAGATTTATGCATATGTTATGTCCCCAGATAGTTGCCCTATCAGCAACAATAAAAAATGTTTATGAAATTGCTGAATGGCTTGATGCGGAACTGATTCAATCTGAATGGCGTCCCGTGCCGCTGAAGCAGGGCGTGCTCTTTGGCAGGAAAATATATTTTGATGACGGGAGCGTTAAGGAAATAGAGAATCCAAAACTTGAAGGGATAGTTGAGGATACACTTCGCAGAGGACAAATTCTGATTTTTGTAAATACACGCCAAGCATCGCAAATGCTTGCTGAGAAATTGAAAGAAATTGTTGGAGGATTTTGCGAGGCGGAGGAGATAGCAAGCGAGATTTTACATGGCGAAGAGATAACGAGCATATCAAAAAAACTTGCTTCATGTATTGAGAAAGGTGTTGCATTTCATCATGCTGGCCTTACTTCGATTCAGAGAAAAATTATTGAGGACAATTTCAGGAAAGGAAAAATAAAGTGTGTTGTTGCTACTCCTACAATGGCAATGGGTATAAATATGCCAGCGAGAAGGGTTATAATAAAAAATTTATGGAGATATTCAGAGTTAGAAGGAGGGATGAGGCCACTGCCGGTTATGGAAGTGAAGCAGATGATGGGCAGAGCTGGCAGGCCCGGATATGATGAGATTGGAGAAGCGATAATAATTGCTAGAAATAAGATGGAAAAGGAGAGACTGTGGGATGAATACATAATGTCTGATGTTGAGCCAATTTATTCAAAACTATCTTCCGAGCCATTGTTAAGGATGCATATTCTCGCATTAATAGCAACTGGTTTTGCAATTTCATGGAAAGAAATATTGGATTTTTTCAAAAAAACTTTTTATGTTCATCAGCTTGGGATGCTTCCAGAAAATAAAATATTTGAATGCCTTGATTTTCTGGAAAGAAATGGATTTATAAGGAGTGAGGGTGAAAAATGGCTCGCAACACCTTTTGGAGAAAAAACATCGAGCCTTTATATCGACCCTTTAACTGCTTTAAAAATGAAGTTTGCTCTTGAGGATAAAATGGGTAACAATTTCTCATATTTACATGTAATATGTTCAACACCTGATATGAAATGCTTATCAGTTAATAGAAAAGATGATTGGCTTGAGGAAAAAATAAATGAAGAAAAGTTTCTCCTTCCTGTGCCCTCGCCGTATGATGCCGAGTATGATTTCTTCCTTTCAGAGGTTAAAACTGCATGCATGCTCGAGGACTGGATAAATGAAAAGAAGGAAGATGAAATAATTTCAAAGTATCAAGTTGGCTCTGGTGATATACATGCGAAAGCTGAGACCGCAGAATGGCTTCTTTATTCAATGTCAGAGATTGCGAGATTATTCAATTTTGAAGCGGTTACCATACTAAAGAAACTTGAAATGAGAGTTAAATATGGATGTAAGGATGAATTACTTAATTTAGTCAAGTTGAGAGGAATAGGGCGTGTTAGAGCAAGAATTTTATATAGGCATGGCTTAAAAAATGTCGAAATGCTTAAGAGAGCAAGCATATCCATGCTTAAAGAATTGCCAGGCATAGGTGAGGGAGTTGCTAAACTGATAAAGGAGCAGGTAGAATGATAATCATAGGAGCAAAAGGAAAAATGAGGGTGGAAGATGCTTTTAGGGAGTTGAAGGAATTTTGCGAAAGAAATTCTATAATTGGGCAGGTTTTTGATGCTGACTTAGTGCTTGGAGAAGAGCATTTAATTGTTGCATATGAACATGCAAAAAGGGCTTTTGAAAAAGGAAAAAATATATGTAAAAAAATTGAAATGGAGATGCTTTTATATGCTGCTGGAAAAAGGCAGATAAATGAAGCAATCTCGTTAATTGGTGCAAAAAAGGAAGGCAGGTATGCTTTCTTTTTTTACGGAGAAATTGAAAGAGAAAAATTGACAGATTTCATTTCTAGTTTCGGCCTTAAAATAGACCAAAAGGTTATTGAATTCAGGAAAGAAAAATTAAAAAAAATTGGTATAAGTGAAAAAGAACTGAGCGCTATAGATGAAAAATTCCATAAAGATTTAATTTTTGAAAAAATTGCATTGCTCGATGCGATAAAATAGCCCGGATAGGGTAGTCAGGATATCCTTGGAGGCTGCGGACCTCCAGACCCGGGTTCGAATCCCGGTCCGGGCACTTAAATTTTTGCCCGCATGTTTCAATCCTTGTTTTTCTGGAAATTTTTGCAACCCTGAAAAATACAGATGATATTAGATTGTTCGAAGGGAGAGTTTCAATCCTTGTTTTTCTGGAAATTTTTGCAACAGAACATTGGACGGGCAAGTAAGAGCATTTTTATCAAGTAGAGTTTCAATCCTTGTTTTTCTGGAAATTTTTGCAACTGTAAAAGCAGACAGGTACATCGAATATTTGCAGGAAAGTTTCAATCCTTGTTTTTCTGGAAATTTTTGCAACAAATTGAGAACTATTTTGAGAAATTAAAAGATAGAAAGAAGTTTCAATCCTTGTTTTTCTGGAAATTTTTGCAACCCCGACTTTTTTCTCTTAAGCTGGATTTAATAGTAAATTGTCTTATCTTAATAAATTTTTTGGCTGGTCGATTTTTTTGGATAAAATATTTATATTACTTCCAAAGTCCAGCTAAAATTAAAGCACAACATGCTCTTCTCAATCAATTCATCAAACAAAAAGATTAAAAACATAAATAACCTAAACTCTATAATATGATTGCATTGGAAGTCAATGATGTTTCTAAAACATACAAACAGGGAGATAATTATAAAATTGCTCTGGAAGACATCTGTTTTTCTGTTGAAGAAGGAGAAATATTTGGTCTGCTTGGGCCAAATGGCTCCGGGAAAACAACTTTAATAAAGATTATTTTCGGGCTAATGGCTCCAGATAAAGGAAAAATAAATATTTTTGGATATGAAATTCCGAAAGAAAGAACAAAAATAATAGATAGAATTAATGTTGTTTTTTCAAGAGCAGGATTTTACTGGAATTTAACAGGAAGAGATCATTTAAAATTTTATGGAAAAATTTATAGGGTAAAAAATTTAAAAGAAAAAATAGAAGAACTTATTGAACTTTTTGAATTGCACGATAAAATAGATATGACAGCAGATAAATATTCAACTGGAGAAGCAATGAGATTAAATCTTGCCAGAGCATTATTAAATGAGCCAGATTTACTAATACTTGACGAGCCCACCATAGGGTTGGATCCAATACTGGCATTGAAGATAAGAGATTATCTAATTAAAATAAATGAAGAAAAAGGAATTACAATCCTGCTTACAACACACTACATGGAAGAAGCGGATCGCTTATGCAGAAGAATTGCCATAATTGATGAAGGAAAAATTATAGCAATAGACACTCCATCAAATTTAAAAAATAAGCTGAAAAAGGAAAAGATATGTGAAATAGGTGTTTCAAATCTTACATCTCAATTAATGGAAAAGATAAAAGAAAAATTTGAGAAATGCTCCTATTATGAGAACAAATCAGAATTAAGAATTATACTGAAAAAATATGAGGATGTAGCAGAAATAATTGATTTTTTAAAGAATAATGAAGCAGATGTAATTTCTGTTCATACAGAGAAACCAACTCTTGAAGATGTTTTTCTTTATATGACTGGAAAGAGGTTGAGGGATAAAAATGAGAATTTTTAAAGATATATTTATTGTTTTTCAAAAAGAAATTAAGGAATACTGGAGATGGAAGCTTCATATAGTTTTTGATGCTTTTTTTCCACTTTTAGATACTGTGCTATTTATCATAATATGGAGCGCAATTCTTAAAGGAGGATTTGAGGGTTATGGAATGATAACAAAAGAAAATTACATTGGCTTTCTTATCTCTGGTATGATTGTCTGGAGTTTTGCAAGGAATTATTTAAGCGGTGAATTTACGAGAATATTTGTTGAAGAGAAGCACCGCAGAACAATTCAATATTTACTTTCTTCTCCTATAAACAGGATGGCAATACCATATGGTAAGTCCTTGCTACCAGTGCTTAGATCCATTTTCAATTCAATAATTTTAATTTCTGTTGGGCTTTCCTTGGGTTTTGTTTTTAAGGGAAATCCATTCCTTATACTTTTAATAATTTTCCTTACATTTCTAACATTTTCTGGAATTGGATTAACAATTGCTGCCCTCGGCTCCTGGCGGGAAGATATAGCTGATTCTGGATGGCTAATCTACTACATATTTGAAATAACCGCTGGAATTTACTTCCCATTAGACATTCTCCCAGGCAATATAAAAAATATTTTCTTCGCCCTCCCTCAGGCGCAGGCGGTGCAGGCGATGCGTATGTTGGTGCTTGAAAATGCTGGCATTTATGACATTTTGCCCTTTATCTTGGCACTTGCTTTTTACTCGCTTGTCATGATTTTTTGTGCATTTTTTGCTTTTCGTTTTGTTGAAAGAAAGGCTATGCTTGTCGGGATTTGATTAATAATAAACAGGGGCAAAGTATAATACAATGAAAGTTTGGATATTAAATTATAGAAATGCAGAAGTGGTGAGATTGCTAGAAGGAAGCATGATATAAGTATATTTTGTGTTGATTAAGTTGATTTAGAAAAGATTGACGCAGAGCTATATATTTTCAGTTCTCCTTTTCATATCGGCTCGCCAAAGAATAAAAGTTCCTCTTTAAGCGCATATAAGGAAAAGATTGAAGTGCATCAAGGTTGAAGTGTCCCAAAAAATATCTGCCAGGCAAGAAGTGATTTTGCTACAAGGCTCAAAATTATATAAATTTTCTCTCCATATAGATAATCCTTCCATTTACCTATTTTCTTATACTGCAGAAACATATTTACAGCAAAAAGATTGAAAAAGAAAGCTATTGAAAAATATATTACAATAACAAAAAAGGGCATCTCCCCTCCATATAGCGCGCCAGCCGCAAGCGATATGGCTATAACAATCCATGGGACTATGCCAGCTATGCATCCTATTATATAAGATGTCCAATTTGTTTTTTTGGTTGTTTGGTTGTGGATTTCCATCATCAGTCCCATTAAATTCATTATTCCAGTAAGTGCAAAAAGAGCAATTAATGTGCCCAATTCATATATTCCAGTCAAGATGGCAATTATAACAATCATTAGTGAAGCACTTATAGAATATTCATACCATCTATAGGGGTTAATATTGCTTTTCAGATTTTCAACATATCTTTTATAAAGAACTGTTGAAATTAAAAAATGGGCAATTGCAGATATTAACAAGAATAATGCCACCAATGGAGCAAGCTGGATATCAAATATTTTGTCTGTTGTAGGAACCAATGTTCTATTCAATTCGTCAAATCTGAGATAGGTTATATATATTGGCCATTTTTTATCACTACTTAAATATAGCATTATCGCTGATTGAAATAAATGTAAAAAGCCCATCAAAATATTAAAAAATCTCAATCTCTCATATTTTACTTCCTTTACCATAAGGGAAATGGAAAACATTCTTAATATATTTTTCTAAATTTTTTAAATTAAATAATGAAAAATTAAAATATAGCTCACATATTTTAATTATGAAAAAACTGGCATGGTTAATATTATTGATTTTTTTATTTAGTGGTTTCACTTCTGGAATAAATAGGAGCATTTCCAGTAGCCCAAATGAAGAATGGATAAACGGTAGAAGATTTTTGTGGGAAAAGCCGCAAACAGGATGCAATTATCCTGTAATAATTGTGCTGCACGCCGCACTTCAGCGTGCAGAAGTATGGTTTTATCCCTTTATCTGGAGCAATGGGCAGTATCTATTTGTTAAAGAAGCATTGAGAATGGGATATATGGTTGTTGCTCCCGATTCTTTAGAGCCATATGGTATAAAAGCATGGGATTCATTTTCAAATGAATCAGAAGATATATTGTTTTTCTATGATATTTTGGAATGGCTTTCTGAAAATGAAGCTGATATGGAGAGAATATATGTATGTGGTTTTTCATCCGGTGCTTTTATGGCGAGTAGATTAGCAATTTTTTGTGGTGATAAAATAGAAGGGGTAGTAATTTATGCTGGAGCAAATGCTGATTACATCAAAATTACAAAGAATGGACCAGAATTTGATTGCATTTCAAATCAGAGCATTCCATCTAATCATTCACCTTCTTTAATAATTCATGGTAAAAAAGATAGATTTGTACCATATGAATGCGGTTTTCATTACTATGAAGAGCTAATAAAAAATGGAATTGATGCAAAATTTGTCTCTACTATCGGTGGTCATAGATGGCAATTTATGTATAATAAATATATTTTTGAATGGCTTGCTGGACAAAAAATTCTTTGGAAGAATGCTGCAGCGGAGTTGACCTGCCAGGCTACAAAAAGACCCTCCTGATATAAAAGCGATTTTTAAATGTGCTTGTTGAAGCGGAAGGGTATGCGATTCGTGGATATACAGAAATTTGTCATATGACAGCGGGAAAGATCTCCATTTGTATCGAAATTTCTAAAATAATCTTTTTCTTTGCTTGGGTTTGCTAAATCAACAAGCGTTATTCTTATATACTAAA
The DNA here is from genome assembly GCA_014361245.1 of Thermoplasmatales archaeon. Lineage (NCBI taxonomy): Archaea > Methanobacteriati > Thermoplasmatota > Thermoplasmata > Thermoplasmatales > Thermoplasmatales archaeon. Next base: position 19,318 of record JACIWB010000010.1, read on the forward strand.
AGATTATATGCTTCCATATGGGCAGAGGAATGTTCGCCGCTCGTAAATTGGCAAAAAATAAGCAGAAATTCAGGTGGAGTGATAGCGGATACAAGAGATACATGCTCGATTTAAAGAGAAAAACTGACCCACTCGAAGGGGCGCCGCAGGCAAGAGGTATAGTGCTTGAAAAGATTGGAATAGAAGCAAGGCAGCCAAATTCTGCAATAAGGAAGGCAGTAAAAGTTCAATTGATAAAGAACGGGAAGGTTGTTACAGCCTTTACCCCGGGAGATAAAGCAATTACATTCATAGATGAGCATGATGAAGTTATTATTGAAGGGATAGGAGGAAGAATGGGTCGTTCTAAGGGAGATATTCCTGGAGTAAGATATAAAGTCATAAAAGTAAATAATGTATCATTGAACGAACTTGTTAAAGGTAAGGTGGAGAAACCAGTGAGATAATGACCGAACTATTATTTGGAAAATATAGTTTAGAAGATGTTGTAATAACGGACAAGGGACTGGCACAATATATAAACCTTCATCCAAGAAAATTGCATACTCACGGAAAGCATGCGAATAGAAGATTTAAGAAAGCAAATCTATCCATAATTGAGCGACTTATAAGCAACATGATGAGAACTGAAAAATATACTGGAAAAAAATTAAAAGCAACAAAGGTTGTTGAAAAAGCATTTGAAATAATTCACAAAAAAACAAAGAAAAATCCCGTACAGATTTTAATAAAGGCAATAGAAAACTCTGCTCCAAGAGAGGAAACAACTCGCTTATTTTTATCCGGAATATATGTTCCTCAAGCTGTAGATAGTGCTCCTTTGCGAAGGTTAGATATTGCTTTGAGAAATATATGCACTGGGGCAGTCAATAAAACATTCAGAAATAAAAAGAGAATTGAAGAATGTCTTGCTGATGAAATAATAAGCGCATCAAATGATGAGCCATCAAGTTTTGCAATAAGCAAAAAATTGGAAGTAGAAAGAATAGCGGAAAGTGCAAGGTGAGTATATGGGAAGGAAAGAAGAAAATATTGCAAAAGCAAAACAATTGAGATATATCCCAGAAAAAATAAGAAACATTGGCATAGTTGCCCACATAGACCATGGAAAAACAACTTTCTCGGATAATCTTCTCGCGGGCGCGGGCATGATTTCGGAAGAACTTGCGGGCGAGCAACTGGTGCTTGATTATGATGAGCAGGAGCAGGCGAGAGGTATAACAATAAATGCGGCTGCCGCCTCGATGGTTCATGAATATGAGGGACAGGAATATTTAATTAACTTAATTGATACGCCGGGGCATGTTGATTTTGGAGGAGATGTTACCCGTGCAATGCGTGCTGTTGATGGTTGCATAGTCGTTGTTTGTGCTGTTGAGGGTGTAATGCCCCAAACTGAAACTGTTTTAAGGCAGGCTTTGAAGGAAAGAGTTAAACCAGTTTTGCTTATAAATAAGGTTGATAGACTTATAAATGAATTAAAATTAAATCCTCAAGAAATGCAGCAGAGGTTTGTTAAGATAATTGCTGAAGTAAATAGGTTAATACAGAAAATGGCTCCAGAAGATTTTAAAAACTGGAGTGTTAAGCCAGAGGATGGAAGTGTTGCTTTTGGGAGTGCATTAAACAACTGGGCCATTTCAGTTCCATTTATGAAAAAAACAGGTATAACATTCAAAGATATATATGAATACTGTTTGAAGGATGATCAAGAAACTCTTGCAAAAAAAGCACCTATTCATAAAATAACTCTGGATATGGTTATAAGGCATCTTCCAAATCCAAAAGAGGCGCAGAAATACAGAATTCCTAATATATGGAAGGGGGATTTAAATAGTGAAACTGGAAAGGCAATGGTGGAATGCAGTCCAAAGGGAGAGCTTGCAATGATGGTAACAAAAATAATTATTGACCCGCATGCAGGCGAAATAACTGTTGGAAGGGTTTTTTCAGGCACACTAAAAGAAGGAGAGGAAGTTTATATACTGGGAATGCCGAAGTCATATCGCGTACAGCAGGTAGCGGTAATGGTAGGAGATACAAGAATACCAGTAGATGAGATACCAGCTGGCAATATTGCTGCAATAACTGGTTTGAGAGATAGCTATGCAGGATGTACAATCACATCAAATCCAGACCTTGAGCCATTTGAAGGAATAAAGCACTATTCTGAGCCTGTGGTTACGGTTAGAGTTGAGGCGAAAAAGCCAGCTGATTTACCAAAACTTGTAAAAGTGCTTAGAGATGTTTCAAAAGCTGACCCTTCAATACAGGTAGAAATAAACCAGGAGACGGGAGAGTATTTAATGTCTGGAATGGGTGAGCTACATCTTGAAATAACTGAATATAGAATAAAAAATGAGCATAAAGTTGATATAATTGTTTCGGACCCGACGGTAATTTACAGAGAAACTGTTCGCAAAAAATCGCCAGTTTTTGAAGGCAAATCCCCAAACAAGCATAATTGCATATATGTAGAGGTAGAACCACTTGAAGAAAATGTTGTTAAAGCCCTTTTAGAAGGACAGATAGAGGAAAATGTCAAAAAATATAGAAAAGAAGTTTCCAAAAAACTCGAAGAACTTGGTATGAATAGAGAAGATGCAAAAGGTGTTTTTGCAATAAAGGGGGCAAATTTATTTACAGATGTAACAAAGGGGATACAGCACCTTAACGAAGCAAAGGAATTACTGATTCAGGCTTTTGAGGATGTCTGCAAAGCGGGCTGCAAGGCGGCGGAGCCGCTGCAGGGCGTGAAGGTGCGCCTTGTTGATGCAAAACTACATGAGGATGCAATACACCGCGGGCCAGCACAGATGATACCCGCAACAAGAAACTCAATTTATGGAGCTATGACACTTGCCCAGCCAATTTTACTTGAGCCAATTCAGAAGGTATTTATATCTGTGCCGAGCGAGCTTCTGGGAAATGTTACAAGAGAAATAACCCAGAGAAGAGGGACAATTTTGGAAATTAAGAATGAGGGCGACATGAGCATTGTTCAAGCAAAAGCGCCTGTGGCGGAGATGTTTGGATTTGCATCAGCAATTCGCTCAGCTACTGGTGGAAGAGTTTTATGGAGTACAGAGAATATGGGATTTGAACCATTGCCTGACTTTTTACAGGATGAAGTAATGAGGAAAATAAGGGAAAGAAAAGGACTTAAGCCAGAGCCATATCCAGCAGAGCATTATGCGGGATAAGCATTAAGGAAGCATTACATCAACCTTGCAGAAGTTGAATTCTTATCCAATATTTGTCTGTATAAAATTAAGTTTTTCAAATTCGGAATGAGGGCAACAAACTTTTCTTCTCTACATTATTCAGAAATTGTAGTTAAGAGAAATCACATTTCCACGCTTTCTTTTCATTTTTTAAATTTTACAAAAAATAAGAAGGGAAGAGATTATCTTGCCCATATGCCATTTATGTGCATCACTACTATGCTGTCATCTTTTAGCCATCCGTCTATTTTTACTTCTTTTCCAACCAAGCCGTTAAGCTCTTCATACATTCTTTCAAGCGAGCCATCCCTATCAATGTCACTCTTTGAAAAACCTTGCTTTATCATCAGCCTTATGCCATTTATGTAATAACTTCCATTCATTTCTTCAAGCACTCCCTGCAATTCAACAAATTCATTGTAGCATGGCTGGCGAAGCCATATGCGGTTTATGTGGCTTGCATAGAGTATGTTATCTTCAAGTAAGCCATTTATTATCACATTGCTTCCAACAAGCCCATTTATTTCTTCCATAACTGTTTCATATGTTCCATCCATATCATAGTCGCTTCTTGAATTGGTGTTCAGGAAATGCTCGTCTCCAAAGTAAATTTCCATACCATTTACATAATATTTTCCATCAATGTATTCAAGTATTCCTTCCTCCCTTGTTAAGTTTAGATAATTCTCCGCCATTATTCTTGCTCTGTTATGATTGCGAGCCATTTCAATTACTCTTTCTCTTACCCTGTTCCTAAAGCGATATCCGCTGAAATCATTTCCATTGTTATTTTCATTGCTCCCTTTCATCGCACTTATCTGTGCCTGTGCAAGCACTGCTATTGCTATTGTCGCAACCAGAGCCAGCGCAACATATTTTTTATTCATTTTCATCACCATGATTAAAACTATTGCTTTGTTTATATATATTTACCAGATTTATTACCCATTTTTTCCCAAATCATTTCCTATTCTAAGCTCAATATCAGCAATATTATCAATGCAAGTGTTTCAAAAAGATGGGGCATTGAAGGGAAATAAAATGAAAGAAATCTTTGAACAAGCAGAACTCCTATGAAAAAAACCAAGCCCAGCATAAATGAAGATTTTGTTTTAAGAAAGCTATTTATATATATCAAAAGAAGGGCGAGCAAAAGAACAAGATTTATAATTGTTGAAAAAACATAAAATAATCTCAATCTATTAACAAGTCTTTCCTCCCATCTTGGTTGAGCAATCGCAAAATTAGCTATCTGTAAAGCAAGCATCACAGCAACAACCCAAACAACAATTTTTTTCATATTACATCACCCCTTTCCTATTTATTTTATTTTTCCCAATTTTTTCCCAAATCTCATAAAAATGCTTTATATTCTGCTCCAGCAAATCAGATATAAAATACATTTTTGCATATCCCTCACCCATCGAAGTTATCAGGCTATTCTTTTCAAGCACTTTCAAATGATGCCTCACAGTTTTGTAATCCATACCTGTAATCCTCGCAATTTCATTCGCATTCATTGGCTTTTCAATCAGCAATTCAATTATTCTTCCTCTGTTGGCTCCCCCCGCAGAAGCAGCCAGAAGCCACCAAAGAAGTTTCTTTATCGGGTTCAATGCTTGATAATTCCTTCCAAATTATAATTTTTTCTTTATCTTTTTAACTTGTCCAGCATAAAACTTTAAAATATTTCCTTGTTATTACTTTGCGGGCTCGTGGTCTAGGGGTTATGATGTCGCCTTGACACGGCGGAGGTCGAGGGTTCGAATCCCTCCGAGCCCATAAATGAATAGATATGAAAAGCAAATTCCGATTTTAGGAAAAGAAGGGCAGGAGAAGCTTAAAGAAGCAAAAATTGCTGTTGTAGGGGCGGGCGGGCTTGGCTCTGCTGTTTGCTTTTATCTTGCATCTGCTGGGTTTGGGCATATTAAGATAATAGATAGCGATGCTGTTGAGTTGTCTAATTTGAATAGGCAGATAATTCACTGGGAAGAAGATATTGGAAAGGATAAAGTTTTTTCTGCTGTTGAAAAGTTAAGGAAGTTAAATAGCGAAGTAGAAATAGTTGGAATTAAAGAGAAAATAAGCAGGCATAATATGGACTTGCTTAAAGATGCGGATGCAATTGTTGATTGCCTTGATAATTTTGAATCAAGATATATATTGAATGAAGCATGCCTTGAATATGAAATTCCTCTATTTCACGGAGCATGCAGGGCATTTCAGGGGCAGGCAACAGTTATAATACCATATAAAACTGCATGCCTAAAATGCATTTTTCCTAAAGTCAGGGATGAAAAAAATTTGCCAATTATTGGAAGTGTTGCTGGAACAATAGCAACGATACAGGCAACTGAATTAATAAAATATATAGTTGGAATTAAGCCATCTCTTGAAAATAAACTTCTCATCTATGATGCCCATTTTCTTTCCTACTATCTGGTTGATTTAGAAAAAAATAAAAACTGCCCCGCTTGTAGTAAAAGATGAAGGTAAAAGTAAAATTTTATTCACTTCATCGTGAAATAGCAGGTGAAAGCGAAATTTACTTGGAAATAGAGAAGGGTAAAAAATTGAAAGATGTTTTAAAATTAATTTTTGAAAATTATCAAGAATTGGAAAAGCTTAAAGATTTTACAGTTGCATCACTAAACCATAAATATGCTAATGGAGAGGAATATGTAAATGAAGGAGATGAAATTGCAATTTTTCCACCGGTTGGAGGGGGCTAGGTAATTACCTCGCACCCCTCTTCTCTTACAATTATTGTATGTTCAAATTGAGCAACAATTCCATTCCCCGCATCTACAAGTTTGTAATACGGTGCTATAATTTTTCTTTTCATTAAAAATGAAATTTTAAAAGAAGTGTCATTTCCATAAATGCTACGAAGCCATCTTTCAGCAAACGGCAAACCATTAAATTTTCTCTCTATTTCTTTTGCAAAAGGAGAATGCCTCGCAATTCTATATATGTTTCCAATTCCCTTATCCACTACATATCCCGCTCCATCACTTGCAAATGGTTCAACTGCTATAACCTGTCCTTCCTTAAGAGCTATTTTAATGTCATTTGCTATGTTTGGAATTGAAATCCCTGCATGAAGATTATATCTGCCCAGAAGATGGCCATTCAAATTTTTAACCGGCTTAAATCCATACTCTCTTATTTTTTCTTCTATTTTCCTTCCTATTTCCCCAACTGTTACGCCATTTTTTATTATCTTTATTGCCTCCTCCAAAGCCTCTTTCGATGCCCTTATCAACGCATCCCTGTTTTTTGCATCAATCTCTATTGTTTTTGCGGTATCAGCTATGAAACCATTCACATGTGCCCCTACATCAACCTTTACAACATCTCCTTTTCTGAACTCGAGTTTATCCCCCATAGATGGCGTATAGTGGGCGGCGACGCTATTTACGGAGATATTCACTGGAAAGGCAAGCTCAGCCCTGGCTTTTATATATTCTTCTATTTCCTCAGCAACTTCAAAATAACTTTTTCCTTCTTTTATGCTCCCTATACCCTTTTCGAGAGCATTTTTTGCAATTTTCCCCGCCTCCTTATAACTTTCATATTCCATATATTTCCTCCCTGCTTATTGCTCCTTCCCTTAGGATTTTTATTCTCCCTTCAGATACATCTATTACGGTTGATGCCCTGCCTGGTAGAGAGCCAGCGTCTATATAAAGAGCTACATTGCTTCCAAGCTGTTTTTTTGCTATATCTATGCTTTTTGGCTCCTCCCTTCCATGCTTATTTGCACTTGTTGATGTTATCGGCAAGCCTTTCGCTATTTTTCTTGCTATCTCATTTGCTGGAATTCTTATTCCAATTTTTTCCTTTCCAAGTAAATCAGGCAGGCTATGCTTTTTTTTAAGCACAAGAGTTATTGGTCCCGGCAAAAACTTCTCAGCAATTTTATAAGCAAGTTCATTCATGAAGCAATATTCCTCTATTTCCTCAATGTCTGAAATAGTTATTGATAATGGCATATCATATGGTCTTTCTTTCAAATCAAATACTTTTTTAACTACCTCACTTCTTGTTGCATCTCCTCCCAAAGCATAAAGTGTATCTGTTGGGTAAACAATAATCTTTTTTTCCTCAATCGCTTTCCTTGCTTTTTCTATCAACATTTTTAATCAAATCCCCCAGCGTAACTGCCTTAACATTTTTTGGCTTCAATGGCACACTTCCAACCTCGCAAAAAAGATTTATTTCAAGGAATTTCTCAAGCTTTTTAACAGTTTCATCTGGAGGGCGGAGTTCTTCATTTTCTATTTTTGCAATTGTTATTGTTTTTTCTCCTATTTTTGCTCCGAGTTGTTCTCTTGTAAGTCCCTTTCTTTCTCTTGCCTCCTTTATTTTACTGCCCCATCCTTCGACAAGTTCTTTTTTCATTTCATCAAAAACATCCTTTGAATAGGGTACTGATCTCTTGATCCTTACCGCAACTTTTTCGGGCAAGATTATACCATATTTAGTGCATTCCTTGCAAACCATCATTTCTGAGCCTTCAATCAGTGTTCTAAAAAGTTTTGTATCCTTCCCGCACATCTCACATTTCATTGCTATAAAATATTTAGTAGGATATAATATTTTTCGATTTTCTCGAATTTATCATAATTACCTCATAATAAGCAATTCTTTTTTTATGAAATGGTAAGCATGCTTTAAGAGGAAATTTATATTCTCTTTTGTAACATATTCTCCATCCATTTTCTCCAATAAATTTTTTTAAAAAATCTTCAGTATTCTTCAAATGAAGGGAATATATGCATTCTGTCAGCTCCATCGCTTTTTTTAGAAAAATTCTATCCGCATGCCTGCTCGCATATTGGGCGCCGAATGGCGGGTTCATTACTGTCACATCTCCCTTTATATCAAAATTCTCGACATCTTCTACAAAAAAATCTATATCAAGACCCATTTTCTCCGCCTCCTTTTTTGCTATCTCAATTAAATTTTCGTCTATATCAACGCCTATAACTCTTTTTGCATTCAAAATTGCGGAGCCAATTGAAAAAATACCAGTTCCACATCCAAGGTCAATAACAACTTTTCCATTAATATCATCTCTTGCAATCCAGAGCATATCAGATGCAATTTCTGCTGGTGTAAAATATTGCTCAAGATTTTCCTTTAATCTCATTTCCTTGTAAATTTTCTGAAGCATTATTTCCAAATCCTTCTTTTTCACATTTTTATCCTTATTTTTATATAAAAATCTTGTTGCAAAAATAATTTATATCATGCATTAATAAGCAATATGTTTAATCCAGAAATGGAAACAATCAGCAGAAAGGAGCTTGAAGAAATTCAGCTTAAAAGATTAAAAAAGATAGTTATGCATGCTTACAAACATGTTCCTTTTTATAGGAAAAAATTTGATGAAGCTGGAATAAGCCCGAGAATAAAAAATCTCGAAGATATAGAAAAACTTCCATTTACAACAAAAGATGATTTCAGAAAAAATGCTCCCTTCGGAATGCTTGCCTATCCCTTGGAAGAATATATTGAATTGCATGCTTCCTCTGGAACAACTGGTGAGCCAATAACCGTTTGCTATACAAAAAAAGATATAGAGGTGTGGGCTGAGGTGATGGCTCGATGCCTTGCGATGGCTGGCTTAACTAAAAAGGATATATTTCAAATTCCAATACCCTATGGCACATTTACAGGGGCATTTGGCTTCCATTATGGCGGGCAGAAAGTGGGGGCGCTGATTGTTCCTACTGGGAAAGGTGAGAGTGAGAGGCAGATAAGGCTTATGAAATATTATGGAACAACTTTCATAGCTGGGGTTGCTTCCTATGCCTTACATCTCTCAGAAGTGGCAAAGAAAATTGGGATTGAGCCATCTGAGCTTAAAGTAAGGAATGGAATATTTGGGGCGGAGATGTTTTCAAAGGCAATGAAAGAGAGGATAAGCAGGGATTGGAATATGGATGTGCATGATATATATGGTTTAACCGAAATGTGTGGGCCAGGTGTTTCTGCTGATTGCGACGAGCATGATGGCCTGCATTTATGGGAAGACCACTTCTTTGCAGAGATAATTGATCCGGAAACCGGGGAAAGAATTGAAAAGGAGGAAAAAGGAGAGCTTGTTTTAACAACCCTTACAAAGGAAGGATTGCCTGTCATAAGATATAGAACAAGAGATATAACTTTCTTCTACGATGGAATATGTAACTGCGGGAGAACCCATCTAAAGCATGCCTTTATAACTGGAAGAAGCGATGATATGGTAATAATAAAAGGGACAAACATATTTCCAAGTCAGATAGAGGAAATTATAATGAAAAATCCACACGCGGGAAACAACTGGCAGATGATTATAGAAGATAACTTAAAAATAGTTGTGGAAGGTGCTAAGAGTTATAGCAGAGAGGAAAAGAAGAAAATTGAAGAAGAAATAGGAAGGGAAATAAAGATAGTTACAACATTAAGCGCAGATGTAGAGGTTGTTGATCCCTTTACTCTTCCAAGAAGTGAGGGGAAAGCTAAGAGAGTTATTGACAGGAGGAGTTCAGCAGTGAAATAAAATCAGATAATCTCATTCCTTTTTCCCATCTCATGATGTAATTTCCATCCTTGCTTTTTTCAACTTTTGGAATTTTTTCATGAATTCTCCTAATATTTCCTTCAATATTCATATCCATCGTAAATATTCTCCATGTCTCATCTCTTATCCCCTTAAGGCGATAGGCAAAGATAGGCAGAACCTTTGATTTTTCGCATTTTTCAAGCATTTCCTCCGCCTTCTTCTGCATCCTCCCCTTTTCATGGCTGAATAAAATTTCCTTTTCTTTCCTTGCCTTTATCTCGGCTAGAAGGGAAATGTCCCCTCTTACCGCAACAATATCTGCTATTCCAAGCGAGCCAGCAGCCCTTACAGTTATAAAAGGATATTCTATAATTTTTTTATAAATTTCCTTCCTTTCATCGCTTAGATTTTTTGTTACCCTTTCAATAATTTCTCTATTTCCTGATAAAATTTCTTTCAGCTCTCTTTCATATATGCTCAAGTATAGCCCCCTATCTTAAGAGTTGGGTCTCCAAGTAAAACAAACCCTTGGATTGTATGAAGATGCCATGGCTGATAGGGCAATTTAAATTTCTCCACATATTTTGAAACAGCATAACCCCATGTTTCGCCAAGCATATCCTTCCCTTCACTATAAGCCTTGAATACATTTAATTCCATATACCCATATCCTGACTCAACGCTATCATCCTCATTTATCCCGTCTCCATCCAAGTCGCCTTCTTCGCCAGGCGTCGCCACCGGGAAGCATGTGTAGCCCATTCCAGCAATTGCCCCACCATTAATCTTTTTAATGAACCATGAAGTTAAGTCAGCAGGTGACGGAAAGCCGCTTGTCCATGGAAAATCTGTCATGCTTATGTTGAACATTGCAGTATGGCATCCACCTACAACAACTATCGGATATTCACTATTTTTGAATAAAGGCAAATCAAGAACATCCAATCCTTTTTCCCATTCATCAAAATTTTCTGGCTTATGGGTGCTCCATGAAATAGGGCTTCCATGTCCATGGAAATGCATGAATGTTGCTCCATTGCCAAGAGCATTCTTTATATTTTCTGGATTGACATCCGTCACACTTGCATAAACTTTTTTTATTTCATACGAAGAGAGGTAGGAAGCTGTTTTATCAGTAACTATCTCTCCTTCATAACCTTCTGTTTCAAAATTATCCCCCGCAATAAGAACAGCTTTTTTGGATGTGCCTTTATTTTCGTATGAAATTATTTTATCTATCATAATTTTCAATTCAGTTTTACTTCTACAAGGAAGTCTGCCAAGATATATATCAGGGTATAAATCCATTTGATCTTTCAGAAATCCACTTTTCTTCCATTCCGCATATATTCCATTTCCATCTGTATCCCAGGAAGAGAAACTATAATTTCCATCATATATATCAGCAAAATATAAATCGCTTGCATATTCATTTTCATCCGCCCAGTATATGCCCGCATATCTTGCAGGCATGATCCATTCCTCGCCTATGCTATATTTTCTTCCCCCTACAAGCATAACATATTTTATTCCCCATTCCTCAATTGCATTTTTAATGAAATATTTCACTTTTTCAGCATCATCCCTGCCATTGCAGGGGAAATACTTGCTACTGTAAATTTCATTTAGCCCCACTACTATTGTCTTTATTCCCTTGCTTTCCTTATGCTGCTTCAATGCTTCAATCTCGCTCAGCCATGCATCTGGTGAAATTATTAAGAAATCATATAGCGAGGCACTTTCAGTTTTTTCTGGCAGAACATAATCAATTTTTACATCAAAATTATCTGAATAAAATAATTTTCCGCTTTCATAAATTACAGGATATATATTCAAAATTAAAATTGTAAAGTGCTGCCCTTCAACAATACCTCCCAATGTTTCATACTCATACCAACTCTCAGGAAATCTTAAATTTATATCACTTTTCAATCCCCCCGCAACCTTCCCAGGCGGCGCAAGAGCGGGAGCAAAAGAAATGGTTGCATCTATCTGCTTTATTTCAGCTGGCTCTGCTTTTAAGAAAATCTTTGTTCCTGCTGGAAATAAAAATGTTTTTCTATAAACTGGCAGAATCGGCATATTTTCCACAATTATCTGCGAGCATCCTTCTAGAGCAATTTTTGTTTTTTCTCCATTCTTTATAATTTCAGGCTCACCAAAATTCAGCGAAATTTCCATTGAATTTATTGCTATGTTCTCTTCCTGTTTGGATATATGCGTGTTAAATGTTGCGGTTGCCCCCATATTCAAAACTATTATTACAACAAATAATGCAAACTTTTTCATACGGATATATACAAAACCTATTTTTAAAATTAACCAATTTGATTTAACATTGGCAGGCCTTCATTGCCCCTCTTCATTACGCCCTCATAAAAATTTTAAAATATTAAAATATAAGTTCGATAGCATCCAAAAACTTGTGAGTTAAATACTTATATTATTTTTCTATTTAGGGTTCATATGCCAGAAGAAGCCATTGACTTTGAGCAATTTTTCAAAGATGTGCAAGCAGAGATAAGAAAGGAAATTGGGAAAAGATTCAATGACGAAGATATAAGATATGCAATGCTTGGTGGAAAACTTCTCAGGCCTGTAATGCTTATCCTCTCCTTTAAGGCATGCAACGGAAAAAATGAAAAATATAAAAAAGCAGTTGAAAGCGCCATTGGGGTTGAGCTTGCCCATTCCGCTTCCTTAATTCATGACGATATAATGGATGGAGATATGGAAAGAAGGGGAAAGCTTGCCCTTCATGCTATTAAAGGAATAGGGGCTGCGATACTTATAGGGCATAAAATGATAAATGAAGCATTCAGAATATCACTTGAGCACGGGGAAAATAATGCAAAAATATTTCTCGATACTTGGAATGAAACACTCAATGGCCAATTAAAAGATATAGATTTTACCTCCCACATAGAAAACCTTTTACTCAGCAGAAAACCCGAAAAATTACTCGAGGAATATTTCAGGATAATAGAGATGAAAACCGCGTCGCTTTTTGCGGCTGCCTGCAGGGCGGGCGCGATCGAGGCGGGCGCAGAAGAAAAGGTGATTTTGCTGATGAAAGAATACGGGAAGGAAGTAGGTATTGCATACCAGCTTGCTGATGACCTTGTTGATATTGTTGAGGGGAAGAAGATAGAGGAAGGAATAATAATGCCGATTGTAAAAATGTACGGAAAAAATGTTGATAAAAGTGTCTTGGAAAACATAAGGAAAGAAGGGAAGAAATTGATAGAAGAAATGCTTCAAGAAGGAGGAAAGGATATAAAAGAAATATACAAAAAGGAGATAAAAAAGCATATAAAAAAGGCGGTTGAAATCGCATCTTCAGATCTGCTAAATGATACTGTTTATAAAAAATTGCTAAAAGAAGCGCCATTTTATATTGTAAATGAAATGATAAAAGGAATTGAAATGAGGGTAGAATGAGTATAGAAGCAAAAGGAATGCTTTCTCCTTTTACAATACTCACATGCGTAATTACGGGTGGTTTTTTTCCTTTACTTGGCTCTTTCTTCTACTCCCTTTTCTATGATAAAATATACTGGAATGGAGTTATACTAACAGCCATTGGTGGCTTCATCGCCCATTATTTCCTTGCGCATACAATTCATGATTTGATTCACTTAAAAATTGAAAAGAGGGTTACAACAAGTGAAAAAACACTCAAAGTTCTTTTTGTAATATCAGCAGCAATTCTCCTTTCAATAGCAATATATCTTGCATACTATTCAGGATGGCCAGTAATTGTGTTTGCTGTTATAGGAGCAATAACATGCTTATATGCTGAAGGATTAATTCATCATGAATCGCAGATGGCATTTGGAGCAATGTTTCTTGTAATCGGCTCTTTCTATGTTCAATATGGATACTTCAAGGTAGAAATTCCAGTGAAGGCATGGGTCGAGCTATCTTTACTTTCTCTATTTGCATTTTTCAGCCAGTATGGATGGCTTCTTTTTTATAGAATAGATGACTATGGTTTCAGTGCTAAAAAGAAAAATGAGAGCATACTAATAACAAAGCTTGGACTGATTTTTTTAGTCCTTTTATTTTTAGTTCATTCCCTGTTTTAATTTTATATCTTATTTACTTCCATTATCTTATTCCAGCAATCCCTGCATAATGGTATGCGCTTAACAGAACAGCATCCTCTATAGTTCAGATATTTTGCATCCTTCTCTTCTATTTCCTTTCCGCATGAATCACATTTCATTTTGCCCCCTCCTTTATTTTTCTTGCAATTATTTCCTTTGCTTTTTCAATTTCATTTTTATCAATCACATTTTCTAAACTCTTTTCTTCATATAAAGATTTCTTTTTCATTCCTATGTCTCTAGTAAGCACAATACTCTCCACCTTATAGCCAGCTTTTTCCAATATTTTCTTTGCACATTCCATAGGACAACCATCAACAGTAATTATCTTTACTGATGCATCATTTTTCCCTTCACACTTTCCACATTATTTGGAATTGCAGCAAGGCATCCAATGCATATTTTTTCTCCTTCTTGCTTGATTGCCTCCATGCTGGCTATTGCCGTTGCTATTCCAGTGTTTGAAAATCCTCCAAAGCATGCATAGATTATTTTACCCTTCATTTTTCACCTCTTCATTAATTTTATTGCTTCTTCTATTGTATCGAACCTATTATAAGGAATTCCAATCATTGCCTCATCATCCTTTAAGTCAGATGCCTCTCTGCATCCATAGCATCCAAAAGAAGCATTTGTTTTTCCATAGAGATATACATATGCTATTACATCAACGCAACATGCCTGAATTACAGAAGTAGAGAGGCTATTGTGCTCCTCGCGATATATATCTGCAAGCAGGCTCAAAATCTGCTTTTTCCAGAGGCATTGCTAAAACTGCTCTGAATTGCTCTTTTAATCTTGGATTTCTTCCATTGTTTTTCTACCCGCTTCTTCACTGAGAAATAAGCCAAGATTGCAGAGCATTTTTCCAGATGAAATTTTCTCTGGTAAGGGAGCAAAGTTAAAAAAGTGGTATTTCCATGTTTTGCTTCCATAAGCATCTGGCATGCCCTCATTGATTTTTTGCGAATTTTTTGAATTTTATCGCTGTTGGGCTATATCTCAAGCCTTCTTTCATCATCCTATCATTTCCTTTATTTCCTCCTTACTTGGTATCCTTCCCGCTACCTTTATTTTTCCATCTATTGCAAGTGCAGGCGTTGCTATTACTCCACGATTTATTATTTCTCCAATATCCTCAATCTTTACAATTTCTATGTCTCTTCCTATTTCTTCAACTGCTTCCCTCACCCTTTTTTCAAGCGCTTTGCACTTCGCACAACCAGTGCCGAATATCTCAATCTTCATTTTATCACCTCCTTAATTTTTTCAATCAATTTAAGCAACTTTTTCCCTTTTTCTGTCAAGAAATAGACAGTGTAATTTCCGATATTTTTTGATTTAATAATTCCATCTTTTTTCAACCTCGAAATATGATATGAGCATTTTGAATAAGGGCAATTAATCAGCTGAGCAAGCATGCAAACACACATTCTCTGAATGCCTAAAGCATAAATTATTTTCAGCCTTTTTTCATCAGCTATTGTTTTTATAAAATCAGCAAATTCTTTATCAATTTTCCTCTCAACCATCGAAACTATTTTTTCAAATCCGCCCTTTTCAGCAACTTCTTTCCTTATTCCTTCTGGAATTTCAATCAAGCAATCACCCCGAAAAGATATCCTATTAAAGTAGAAAAAACCACAACAAGAGAAATATAAACAGCGGTCTTTTTTACCCCCATAATGCGAGAAAGCACAACCATATTCGGCAGGCTTACAGAGGGGCCAGCAAGCAGCAGAGCCAGAGCAGGCCCGCCGCCCATGATTCCAGCATGATAGCCAAATAAATCATTCACAATTGGAACTTCAAGAAGTGTTGGCATATAAAGTAAAGCTCCTATTATTGAGGCGATAAAGCAACTTGATAGGCTATTCCCTCCTATATAATTTTTTGCAAGAACACCAACCGCTCTATCTGGTTCCTCTCCAGTATACTGGGAAGCAATTCCCCCTATTACCCCAACTAAGAATACACCAGCAATTAAAACAGGAAAAATTTTTTTGGCAAGCCACCATGTTTCATGTCCCCAATTTTTAACCTCTTCTCTTTCATAGTAAAAAATAAGGGCATAGGAAATTAAAATTGTAAGCAGGTATATTACGGGGAATTTTATATTCCAGCTAATTGGAGATGTTGCTACAATCAAAATTAGAATAAGGGAAACAAAAACAAAGATTTTGTCCCACCTTTTCTTTTCTTTCTTCTTATATTCAAATTGATTATTCAAATTTTCTTCGTCATGCTTTCTGAAAATCAGCGCCATAACAAGCCCGATTAATATTGCCATTAAAACCGCAAATACAGCTCTGGCAATACCTATCTTAAATCCGAGAACACGGGCAGTCAAAACTATTGCAAGCACATTTATGGCTGGGCCGGAGTAAAGAAAAGCGGTTGCTGGGCCTATCCCGCCGCCCCGCTTGTATATTCCTGAAAAAATTGGCAGGATTGTACAGCTGCAAACAGCGAGTATTGCTCCAGAGACGGAAGCGATGGAATATGATATATACTTTTTTGTTTTAACGCCAAAATATCTTAAAATGCTTTCTTTTGATATAAAGGCAGAAATTGCTCCAGCAATGAAAAAAGCGGGAATAAGGCAGGTTAATACATGCTCTGAAAGATAGCTTGCAACTGCATTTATCCCAGCTTTCAATATTTCATATATCATATTATTTCAATTTTTTTTGAAATAGCATAGATAGTAAATATATAAATTTTATCATTTTTTGATTTCCCCAAAAAATATATACTTTCTATTTTATCCTTTTGTGCACTGGGCGGATGTGATTGCTGAAAAACTTTATGAGCAAAAAAGAAAGCATATTTTAGCTACTGCTATAACTCCTTCTGGCCCAATTCATGTTGGAAATTTAAGAGAAGTGATGACTACTGAAGCAGTTTATAGGGCATTGAAGGAAAAGGGGGGAGATGGAGAGCTTATATATATAGGAGATACATTTGACCCTTTAAGAAAGGTTTATCCTTTTTTGCCATCAAGTTATGAGAAATATGTAGGGATGCCAGTAGCAGATATACCATGCCCTTGCAATGAACATGAAAGCTATGCACATCATTTTCTTGAACCATTTCTTGAAAGCATAGAAAAGTTGGGTATAAAGCCAAAAATATACTATGCACATGAGCTTTACAAAAAAGGAGTTTATAATGATGCAATAAAAACATCTCTGGAAAATGCGGAAAGAATAAGAGGTATTTTATCAAGCGTTTCTGGAAGAGATCTGCCAACATCTTGGGCACCCATAAATATAAAATGCGAAAAATGTGGAAAATTAATGGGGGAGATGGAGTCGTATGATTACCCTATCGTAAGTTATAAATGCAAATATTGTGGGAATGTAGGAGATTTAGATATAAGAGAGGGTGGAACTGCAAAACTTCCATGGAGAATTGATTGGCCAGCAAGATGGAAAATTTTCGGTGTAACCTTCGAGGCATTTGGAAAAGACCATGCCGCAGCTGGAAGCTCATGGGATACTGGAAAGTTAATCTCGAAGGAAATTTTTGGTTATGAGCCGCCGATGCCACTGGTATATGAATTCATAAATTTAAAAGGTAGGGGGGCGATGCACGGCTCCACTGGCGTTGCTATATCTGCCGAAGAGGTTTTGAGAATTATGCCTCCAGAAGCTATTCGTTTCCTCTTTATGAAATATGAGCCATCCCGCCATATAGATTTTGATGCAACATATGGAATAATAAATCTTATGGATGAATATGATAAATATGAGAAAGCATATTTTGAAGGAGAGGGTGAACTTAAAGAATTTAAGAGAGTATATGAGCTATCTCAGCCTTTTGAAGTTGCAAAAAGGAGGCCAATTTCAATACCGTATCTACATCTCGCAATTGTTGCACAGATAGGAAAAAATTTTGATGAAGTTGTTGAAATTCTTAAAAGGAAGAATGATTTGCAGGAATTTGATTTAGAAAGATTGAAAGAAAGATATGAAAAAATAAAATACTGGCTCGGCAGATATGCTCCAGAGGAGATAAAATTTGAATTGAGAAGGGATTTCCCGGATTTGGATCTAGGCAATGAGGACAAAAAATTTTTGGAAATTTTGATGAAAAATTTTGAAGCAATAGAATGGGATGCTGAAAAAATACATTCAACAATTCATGAAACAGCAAAAAATAATAATTTCCCTGCAAAAAGAGCATTCGAACTAATATATTTAATAAGTCTTGCAAAAACAAAGGGACCAAGGGCAGGCTATTTTCTTCAATCTCTTGGAAAGGATTTCATAGTTAAAAGGATAAAAAATTACTTAAATAGGGCATAGGGTATCTCAAAACATTCTCCATTTATTAAGCGAAACACTCTTGCTTCCTTGTTTAATGGATCAATAACCAGCGAGACATGAAATTTTTTGTTAAAATAATTTTTTTGTGTTTCCAAATCAACGCCTGACATAAAGGATGAATAACCTGGATGGGAATGATACCATCCAACTATTATATAATCATACTCTATCTCATCAAGTTTATCAAAAATTTTTTCAAATGCATTTCTTTTGAATTTTACATGAAATGAAGAAGAGTCAAGTTCTGCTGTTATTATGTTAAATGCAATAGTATATTCCTTTTCCCAGTAAAAAACATCTCCTATTATGAATCCCATTGCTTCTTTTCCTTCTTCAGCCATTTCATATGAATGCAAAATCATTTTTTCAAATGCATCCTTTTTTATGTAAAAATTTAGCCCATCCATGAATGGATAGTCAGCAAATCTTTCAAAATTACCAGTTTTCATTTCCTTCAAATTTTTTTCTTTATATACCTCCTCAATTAATTTCCTTATATCATCTTTTGGATAATAAAATATTATTTGCTCGGGCGGCGGCACAAGCCTTCTTTCCTTTTTTTCCTCTCTTTCTATCTTAACCATCTTCATCTATTATTTTTGGCCTGCTTCTCATCTGCTGTGGAACAAATGGATTTTTATTGAAATATTCAGCAGCCCTTGTACAAGTATCGCTCTCAAAAGGATTTTTGGGATTTGGGTAAGAAAGCAATGTTTCAATTCCTTTTATAAAGGCAAGAAGATTTGATTTTACGGACCAGTTATCAAGCAATTTTGTGCATAAATATCCTCCTTCCTCTGGAGGCATTATATTTGGATGGAATATCTCACTTTTCCATCTCACTATCGGTGTTTGATAAGGATAGTCAGAGGTTATTATTATTTTTAATTTATGAGTATATTTTGTTAAAACCTTTCCATCGCTGAAAACTGGGCCAGGTGTATTTACAAGAGTGATATTTATTTCTATAGGAATTTTATTTAAATTTTCATCGCTTGCAATAAAATGATGCGCTGTTTTTTTTCTGCATTCACTGAGTTCATTTTTTATTCTTTTTATCAATATTTCTTTTGGGAGAGGCATTTTCCCCCAACTGGATCAGGTATAAGCTCAATTACATCTTCTTCCTGCAAAAGTGCTTCTTCAACAGTAAGCTCCGCTTGCAGTATTTTTTTACCTATTCTTAAAACATATGCTCCAGGATTTTTCTTCCAGTAGTTTGCGGCTTCCTCAATAATTTCTTCTATTGTATTTTCTTTATTTACATCCATTTTTAGCTTATTTCCTGTTTCAACATCCTTAACAACTATTTTCATTCTCCCCAGAATTAATTTTTTAAAAATTTATAAATTTTTTGCCCTTCTTGGGGTCCGTAGAACAAAAGAAAAGGAAAATGGAATTAAATAGAAAAATAGTATCTTTGCCATAACTGAGAAAATGCAAAGTTATCTCTCTTAGTATTTAACAAAGAATATTTTTTAAAGATTAAAAAATATATTTGAAAACCATAAAGAGCAATTATTCCTATGAAGATGACTAATTTATACAAAGTAATTTAAAACAACTTCAGGAATTGGACAAAATGATTAAAGGTAAAATAGTAGAATTATTTTTATTTATTTTACAGTTCCAAAATTGATGCTGTTAACTTAACCAAAATTTTCAGTAAAAATATGCATCCCATAGAATGCATTTGGTGATAAATGCAAAGGGATGCAATTATTGAAAGAAAAATGTATCGTTATGAGAGATAAAACCAGTGGAATTCATATATTCGTAAGGAGAAGCAG
>JACIWB010000011.1 GCA_014361245.1 Thermoplasmatales archaeon
CGTCATCCTCTCTATTTTTTTATTGCCAATGGTTCTCTTTGCTTTCTCTACCAATGGCTCCACAGCAATATGCACTTTAATCCATCCTTTCCTCCCTCCATTTATGACGCATCCATTCTCCTCTGTTGGGGACTTTCATCCCTGTAAAATCAAGAGCAATTATCACGTCATTGCCAATGTCTTGTAAAGGAAGATCAATATGCATCTTTTGCAATCTTTTGCATATGGTTGAGTAGTCAGCTGCCTTCAGCTTTGGATATATTCAGGGAGCTTTCTCAAAAATCCTTCCATCTGGCGAAATGGAAGAAAAGCGATGTGAATGAAATCAAGGAATATCATGAAAGATTCTGGAAATTTATATGGTCTTCCTCTCTTTTTATAATTCATTTCATCAAGTTCTTTATTCCATGTTTCCATAAAATCCAGAGAAATGTACATTTCTTCTCTCCTCACCATTTGCTCATTATATTCTTTCCAATTTCTCTCGTCTGGCATCCTTATCTCTTCTTATAGAAATGCTGCAAAAATAAAAAATTTTACGATTTATTCAACACAGCATAATTTTTGCCATATTTACATAAAAGGTTGAGCATTCAAAAATACTGCAGCATCGATAAATTTTTATCCAACAATTTTATATATCTCCTCCCATATTTGGGTAAGGCGTTAAAATGTCCCAGCATAGCAAACCAAGGCGTGGATCAATGGGCTATTCGCCCCGCAAAAGAGTTAGCTCAGAAAAGCAAGTAGTAAGAAGCTGGAGTGGGGAGGGCATACTAGGTTTTGCTGGTTATAAAGTGGGAATGAGCCATGTTATGCTTGTTGATTACCGTCCAACTTCCCTTACCTCTGGGCAGGAAGTTATGGTTCCAGTTACAATTGTTGAAACTCCTCCGATGAAGGTTGTTGGAATTAGATTTTATGAATCAATGCCTTATGGAATGAGAAGCATAGGCGAGATTTGGAGTGATAATTTGCAGGAATTGGATGAAGTTATTTGCCTGCCGAAGAAAAAAGAAAAGAAGGAATATGGCAACTATGATGAATTGCGCATAATTGCACATACACAGCCATACAAAGTGACAGGTATTCCAAAGAAAAAGCCGGAGCTTTTTGAAATTGGATTAGGCGGAGAGCTAAAAGAAAAGCAAGCTCTAGCAGAAAGCCTTCTCGGTAAGGAAATAAGTATCAAGGATGTTTTTAAGGAAGGAGAAATGGTAGATGTAATAGGGGTTACAAAAGGAAAAGGATTTCAGGGTCATATAAAGAGATGGGGTGTTAAATTATTAGCCCACAAAAACAGCAAACACCGCAGAATGATAGGCACACTTGGTCCATGGCTTTCATGGGTGCGCCCTTCTGTGCCTCAGGCTGGGCAGATGGGCTTTCACAGGAGAACAGAATACAATAAGAGAATTCTTAAGATAGGTGAGAAGCCAGAGGAAATAAATCCATCAGGTGGTTTCATTCGCTATGGGCTTGTTAGAAATGAGCATGTTATATTGCATGGAAGCATTGTTGGGCCAGAGAAAAGGCTTGTTTTTATGAGAAAGGCAATTCGCTATCACGCTGGAATAAAGGTTGAAAAACCACAGATTGCATATGTATCCACTACAAGCAGGCAGGGTGTAAGATGAAAGCGAATGTTTATGGTATAGATGGTGAGATAAAGGAAGAAATTGAGTTGCCAAATTGCTTCTCTTTTGATTATCGCCCTGATTTAATAAGGAAGGCATTCAACATCATCCGCAGTAATGCCCGCCAGCCATATGGAACAAATAAAAGAGCAGGGCATTATGTTGCTGAATCATTCGGGCCAGGGCGCGGCATATCACGCACACCTCGCATTGCATCTGGCAGAGGGGCTTTTGCTCCCCAGACTGTAAAAGGAAGGGAGGCGCATCCTCCAAAAGTAGAGAAAATATGGAAAAGAAAAATCAATAGAAAGGAAATGCTTCTTGCTCGCCTTTCAGCAATTTCAGCAACTGCAAATGAAGAAATTGTTAAGGAAAGGGGACATAAATTCAATACATCCTTGCCCATAGTTATGGATGATGAATTTAATGAAATTACCAAAACAAAGGATATAATATCTTTATTCAAAAAAATAGGAATTATTGATGATGTTGTGAGGGCAAAAGAAGGAAGGCATATAAGGGCTGGAATAGGAAAGTTAAGGGGAAGGAAATACAGGAAGCCAAAATCAATTCTCATTGTTACGGACAAAAAGGAAAAAATTAAAAAAACCGCTAATAATTTAGCTGGTGTGGATGTCGTAAGCGTTGATGAACTGAATGTAGCACATCTTGCTCCTGGAGGGCAGGCGGGCAGGCTGGCGGTTTATACAAAAGGAGCGATAATGAAACTTGGTGAGAAATATGAATCCATATGAGATAATAAAGCATCCATACATAACTGAAAAGACAATGGCTCTTATGGAGAAAAATAATTCCTTGCAATTCATTGCCAGAATTGATGCAAATAAGAGGCAGATAAAGGAAGCTATTGAAAAAATGTTTGAGGTTAAGGTGGAGAGTGTTAATACAAGAATAACAAGGAAAGGAAAGGTAGCAACTGTAAAGTTAAAACCGGAATATAAGGCGGAAGATATCGCCACGAGGATTGGAGCATTGTGAGGTGAAAAATGGGTAAAAGATTAAGGTTACAAAGGCGTGGAAGGGGAAGCATCTGGGAAAGCCCATCATTCAAGCATAAGGGACCGGTAGCATATCCTTCATTTGGGGAATATGAAGGGGTAATTGAAGATATAATTCATAATCCTGGTTCAACCGCTCCTCTTGCAATAGTAAGGTTGAATGATGGAAGAGAAATAAAGATGGTTGCATATGAAGGAGCAATTGTTGGAGAAAAAATAAAGTTTACGGGAGAGAGTATTTTTAAGGCTGGAAATGTGCTTCCTCTTGCTTCAATTCCACAGGGAGCTCCTATTTATAATATAGAAGGAATGCCTGGTGATGGAGGTAAATTTGTCAGAAGCGCTGGCTCCTATGCAACAATAATATCACATGAAAAAGATTTTGTAATAGTGCGCCTTCCATCAGGAAAGGATAAGAGATTTTTGCCGCAGTGCAGAGCCACGGTTGGGCTGGCGGCTGGCGGTGGGAGGGAAGAGAAGCCGATACTGAAGGCGGGCAAGAAATATCATATGTTCCGCAGTAGGGCAAAACTATGGCCAATTGTAAGTGGTGTTGCAATGAATCCAGTTAATCACCCGCACGGAGGAGGGAGCCATCAGCATGTCGGAAGGCCAAAAACTGTAGCAAGGGGAGCACCGCCTGGAAGGAAAGTGGGTTCAATATCTGCGAGAAGAACTGGTAAAAGGTGAGTGAATGGTTAAAAGAAAAAAAATTGAAATTACAAGTAAAAAAGAATTCCTTTACAGAGGGATTAAAGTCGATGAGCTTATGAAAATGAGTATTGAGGATATATTGCCCTATTTGCCATCAAGAGTAAGGAGAAGTTTGAAGCGTGGTCTTACACCTCGCCAGTACAGGTTTATTCAGAGGCTCAGGAAAACCGAAAAAGGAAAAATTATAAGGACACATCTACGGGACATGATTATACTTCCAGAATTTGTTGGGCATACGATTGCAGTGCATAATGGAAAAGAATTTTTACCAGTAAATATTAAACCAGAAATGATAGGTCATTATCTTGGAGAGTTTGCAATGACAAGGAAGGAAGTAAAGCACAGCGGGCCAGGTGTTGGTGCAACACGCTCTTCAAAATATCTGCCATTGAAGTGAGAAAATGAAATATTCACTTGAGTTAGACCCGGAAAAAACTGCGAAGGCATATGGAAGGGAGCTATACTGCTCTCCAAAGCATTGTGAAAACATAGCAAGAGCCATAAAGGGAATGAAGTTGAGCGAAGCAAAGAAATTCTTGAATGATGTAATTCAGCATAAAAGGGCTTTGCCATTGAAAACACATAATAGAAATCGCCCGCATCATCATAGAGTTGGACCTGGTGCTTATCCTGAGAAAGCATGCAAAATGATTCTTGAAGTCATTAAAAATGCTGAAAATAATGCGGAATATAAGGGACTAAATGTTGAAAATATGTATATAGCTCATATCTCTACATATAAGGGAAGAGAAATAAAGGGATTTATGCCTCGCGCCATGGGAAGGGCGACTGACTGGAATGAACAGACAACAAATGTTGAAATAATAATTTCAGAGGAGTAAAATGGCTATTGAAAGAAAATTTGTTGAGGAAAGTCAAAAAAGAGTTCTGCTGAAGGAATTCATAAAAAAAGAATGCGAGCGCGCCGGCTTTGGGGGAGTTAAAATTCAGCGCATACCTATGGGAACATTGATAACACTGCAGGTTGAAAGACCAGGATTAATCATAGGAAGAGGAGGAAAAAGAATAAATGAAGTTACAAACATTATCAAGGAAAAATTTGGTGTTGAAAATCCACAAATTGAAATAGAAGATATAGGAGGGAAGGCTCTCCTTAATGCCACTCTGATGGCTCAAAAAGTTGCTGACTCGCTTGAAAGAGGATGGCACTTTCGCAGAGTTGGTCATTCTACGGTTAGGAGGGTTGTTGAGGCGGGGGCAAGAGGTTGTCAGGTTGTTATATCTGGTAAGCTAACTGGAGAGAGACATAGATCAGAAAAATTCACCCTTGGTTATGTAAAATACTGCGGTGAGGTTGCAAAGCGGGTTATGGATGAAGCAATTGCGGATGCGAAAACAAAGCCTGGCATAATAGGGGTTAAGGTAAGGTTGATGAAACCAGATGTTGAATTACCCGATATTGTAAAAATAGTTGAGGAAGGAAGAGAAATTTTGAAGAGGGAAATGGAAGCAGCAAAGGCTGAGAGAGAGGAAAAACTTGAGAAGCTGGAGAAAATAGATATTATGAATTTGCCTGAAATACCATCAAATGTTATTGCTTCATTGAAGAAATCGGGAATAAGGAATGCTCGTGAGCTTTATGAAATGGACA
Source organism: Thermoplasmatales archaeon (assembly GCA_014361245.1). Lineage (NCBI taxonomy): Archaea > Methanobacteriati > Thermoplasmatota > Thermoplasmata > Thermoplasmatales > Thermoplasmatales archaeon. Next base: position 4,983 of record JACIWB010000011.1, read on the forward strand.
TAAATGACCTTATTGAGATTAAGGGGATTGGTATAAAAAGGGCTGAAAGAATTAAGGAAATACTAAAGGAGGTGCTTGAAAAAGATGAAGGCGAGAGAAATAAGGAAAATGAACAGGGAAGAGAGAATTAAAAAGCTGGGTGAATTGAGGAATGAATTGATGGAAGAATATGGCAAATCCTCTATGGGCGGCTCGTCGCCGTCGCCTGGAAGGATAAAATATCTCCGTAAAAGCATAGCAAGGTTGCTCACAATTATGAGGGAGGAAGGAGATATATAATGGAGATATGCAAAGTTTGTGGTTTGCCTAAGGAACTTTGTGTTTGTGAAAAAATTGCGAGGGAGGGAAAGGAAATAAAGATATATACGGAAAAAAGAAGGTATGGAAAGGTTGTTACAATTATAGGGGGGCTTGACTCAAGTGTTGATATTGCAGAACTTGCAAAAGAGCTTAAGAAATGCTGTGCATGCGGGGGAACAGTTAAAAATAATCTTGTAGAACTGCAGGGTGAGCACAAGGAGAAGGCAAAAAAGAAACTCGAAGAAATGGGGTTCAATGTTGTGGTGGAATGAAAAAATTTTTAAAGTCTGAATTTATTGGGTTGCCTGTAAAAATAGTTGAATGCACTGATAAAAGCCTTGAAAAAGTTGAAGGAAAAATAATAGATGAGACGAAAAATATGTTCGTAATAGAAACAAAAAATGGGATAAAAAAGGTTGCAAAACGCATTGCAAAATTTGAAATAGGTGGAAATATTATCGATGGGGAAAAAATAGCATATGCTCCTCATGAAAGAATAAGGAGGATAAAATGATAGGAATAGATGTTAAAGAGCCAGAAAAGGAATGCGATGATATAAATTGCCCGTTTCATGGTCATCTAAAGGTGAGAGGGATAATTTTAAAAGGAAAAATTGTTTCAAAAGCGATGCAGAGAACGGTTGTTGTTGAAAGAGAGAGATTTCACTATGTTCCAAAATATGAGAGATATGAAAAGAGGACAAGCAGGCATAAAGCACATTTGCCACCCTGCATAGATGTTGAAAAAGGTGATGAAGTAGTTATAATGGAATGTCGTCCTTTAAGTAAGACAAAGCACTTTGTTGTGGTGGGGAAAAGATGAAAGGAGTAGCTGCAAAAATAACCCGTGGCCTGCCAACAGGGGCGGAGCTTGAATGTGCCGACAATACTGGGGCGCAGGTAGTGGAGATAGTGGCTGTTAAGGGACTTAAAACAGTTCACAGGAGATATCCTTCCGCTGGTGTTGGCGACATGGTTTTTGTGACGGTTAAGAAAGGAAAGACGGAGTTGAAGAGGCAGATTTTTCCAGCAATAATAATAAGGCAGCGCATGCCATACAGGCGCCCCGATGGAACTAGAGTTCAGTTTGAAGATAATGCGGCTGTAATAGTGAGCCCGCAGGGGGAAATGAAAGGTTCGGCAATTAAAGGAGCGGTTGCGAGAGAGGCAGCTGAAAGATGGCCTCGTGTAGCTGCTGCATCCGCAATTATTGTGTGAGAATATGAGCAAGCAACCAAGAAAACAGAGGAAAAGATTTTATAATGCCCCTTTGCACCTGAAGAGGAAATTTTTATCCGCCCATCTCGCAAGTGATATAATGGTTAGATACAGGAGGAGAAGCATACCAGTTGTAAAGGGGGATATGGTAAAAATAATGAGGGGCGATTTTGCGGGGCAAACAGGAAAGGTAAGGAAAGTAAATGTTAGAGAAGGAACTGTTGAAATAGAAGGAATTACAATTACAAAGGCGGATGGTAAAAAAGTTTCCCGCCCGATTCATGCATCAAACCTTCTAATCACAAAACTCAATCTTGCTGATCCTTGGAGGAGAAGGAAAATCGGTGAAAAGTTATCTGAAGAAGAAAAAATGATGATTGAGAAGGAGGCAGAAGAAACAAAAGAGAAAATTGAGGAAATAAAGGAGGAAGCAAAAGAAGAAACAAAGGAGGGAGTAAATGAGTCATCTTAAAAGGTTGCCAGCCCCCCGCTCCTGGCAGATTGAAAGGAAAGTGGCGAAATGGGCGGTGAAGCCGTCGCCTGGCACCCATGGCACGGAGGAGGCAATTCCATTATTAAATGTAATAAGAGATTATCTATCGCTTGCTGATAATGCAAGGGAAGCAAAGAAATTAATATCGGGAAGGGAGATACTTGTCGATGGGAAGGCAAGAACTGATTACAGATTTCCATGCGGGCTCATGGATGTAGTAACCATAGTTCCTACAAATGAAAGCTACAGGGTTTTAATTGATTCAAGAGGTATTTTAAGGCTTGTTAAGATAGATGAGGAAGCAGCAAAATGGAAGCTTTGCAGGATAGAAAACAAAACAACTATAAGAGGGGGAAAGACGCAGTTAAATCTGCACGATGGGAGAAATATTATTGTAAATGAGGATAAATACAAGACAGGGGATGCTTTAAAAATATCAATTCCAAAGCAGGAAATAATTGAGCACATTCCATTGCAACCTGGTTATCTTTCATTGATAACTGGCGGAAGCCATACAGGGAAAATAGGAAAAATAAAAAAAGTAATAGTTACAAAAAGCCCGTTGCCAAATATTGTTGAACTGGATGATTTTTCAACCATAAAGGAATATGTTTTTCCTGTTGGAAAAGATGAGCCATTGATAACTCTTCCGCAGGTGAGCATATATGGATAATCCAATGCGTGCTATAAAAATAGAAAAAGTTGTTGTAAATATGGGCGTGGGCGAAGGAGGAGAAAAGCTTAAGAAAGCGGAGCAGGTGATGGAACAGCTCACAAAGCAGAAGCCCGTAAAAACAATTGCAAAAAGGACAAATCGTGACTTTGGAATTAAAAAAGGCATGCCAATCGGGTGCAAAGTAACTCTTAGGAAGGATAAAGCAATAGATTTTCTTAAAAAGGCATTGTGGGTTCGTGATTATAAGCTACCTAAATGGTCATTTTCTGAAGGAACTGTATCATTTGGAATAAAAGAGCATACTGAATTTGAAGGAATGAAATATCAACCAGAAATAGGCATATTTGGATTGGATGTATGCATTACATTTGAAAGAAATGGATACAGGGTTAAGAGAAGAAAAATTGCAAAAAGCAAGTTGCCAGAAAGGGAAAAGATAAAAAGCAATGAAATAATTGATTATATGAAAAAAGAATTTAATGTAGAGGTAATAGAATGAAGATAAAGGAAAGGCAGAAAAAATACGGGCGTATCGATGGCTGCAACAGATGCGGGCGCAAGCGCGGAATAATAAGGAGATATGGAATGCATCTCTGCAGGCAGTGCTTCAGAGAGATTGCAGAGGAAATGGGATTTAAGAAGTTCAGCTGATTATTTTTCATCCATTTTTTCCAGGTATTCCAGAAGCATTCCAAGTGCTGCATTGCAGAAATTCTGCTTGTTTTCAATTCTGTTTCCCTTGAATAAAAATCTTCTTACTTCAGTTGTTTTTGGAGTTGCAAGAGCAACATAAACAAGCCCGACTGGCTTTTCTTGCGTTCCACCTGTTGGGCCAGCTATACCTGTTGTTGCTATTGCTATGTCTGCTCCTATGGCTTTTCTTGCGCCCTCCGCCATTTCGCGGGCTGTTTGCTCTGAAACCGCGCCATATTTTCTTAGAGTTTCTTCTTTTACGCCAAGTATTTTAACCTTTACTTCGTTGCTATAAGCCACAACTCCTCCTTTAAAATATTCTGAGCTTCCAGAAATGTTTGTAAGGGTGTGGGCTATTAAGCCAGATGTGCATGATTCAGCTGTTGCAACCCATAATTTTTTATTTTTAAGCAGTTCAGCGATTTTTTCAATCATGATAATAAATAGATTATATTTATTTTATGTTGATGTTACAAGGTGCGAGGATATAACTCCCTTTATCGCAGCCAATTTGTTTAAAAGTTTTTTTATATCCCTTGCCCTTCCTCTTACAGCAATTATTTCAAGGCATTTTTCCTCGCTTAAATGAACATGCATTGTTGCATTTATAATATCATTGTATTCGTGCTGTGCCTGAGTGAGCAACTCGCTTGTAGAGGGGCTGTGAATATATGTAAATACTATTGCTCCAGCAATTTCTCCTTTTTCCTTCAGAAATTTATGAGATGTAATAAATTCATGTATTGCAGATGAAATTGCATTGCTCCTGTTTTTATACCCCATTTCCTTACAAATTTCATCAAATTTTTTTAATAAGTCGCCTGGCAAAGTTGCACTAATTCGAATTTTTTTCATATTGCTTTCCTTATTTCATTCAACAAATGCTCCTCTCTTACCGAACCAACTATTTCTATTTTATCATTTATAACTGTCTTAGGCACACCCATAACATTGTATTTATGGGCTAAATGAGGAAACTCAACAATTTCTATCATATCAGCTGTTATATTTTCATTTTCTATTGCCATCTGGTGGGCAAGATGCGTCATTGATGGGCAGTATGGGCATGTTGGAGTAACAAATACCTGCAAGTGCAACTTTTTATTTATTTTTCTTATCTCTTCCTTTGTTTCTTCCTTTAAATTGCTTCTTCCCCTGGAAACGGATATTATGTCTTCAATTAATGCAGAAAACTCATAGCCAGATGGAATTCCAAAAAATCTTACTCCATATTCTTTTTCTCCAAAAAGCAGAATTGCTGGTATCTTATCAACTTTATATTTTTCTGCAATTTCTTTTTCCTTATTGAATTCATGTATTTCAAGCTTTATTTTATTGCTCAATTCCTTCAATTCTTCAAGGATTTCTCTTGTTTCCTTGCAGAACTGGCATTCAAAATCTTGAGTAAAATAAACAACTTTTACATCTTTTTCCATTTCCCTTTCAAATTTTTCCTTAATATAGTTTTTATCGCTTTTGTTTATAATCGCCATAAAGATAAAGGAAAATTTATTTAAAAATTTTCGTGCAAAAAGTTTTTTTGTATTTCTGCTTAATTATTTAAATGAAATCAAAGCCAAAAGGTTTTGTTAATCTTGAAGAAAACATATGCATAAGATGTAGAGGAGCAAAATTGCTTTGCGGTAAAAAAAGCTGTCCTGTTTTGCTTAAATATTATAAGAGCATTGAAGTAAAGCCACTTATTGAAAAAAATATTATATATGGTTCATCTCCTCCATCAATTTTTGTTGGCAGGGCTGGCTATCCAAAAGTTTTTGCTGGCCCAATGGTTCCGCCCTTTGAAGGAGATACCTCCCCCATGGATGCTCCAGAACTATGGCATAACAAAAGCATAGAGGAAATTGTTGATTTCAGGATGAAGCTTATAAGAGGAAAATATCTCATGAATGTTTTTGATGTAAATGAAAAGATTGCAGGCTATCTTCAGGAAATTGCAATGGCTCACAAGCCAGTTGATATGGAAGTAGAATTTGAAAAAAAACCTCATGGAAAAATAGAATTGTATGATGATTTACCTCCTCATGGGCCTTCTGCTCCAATAAAAAAAATATGGATTGAAAATCCCAAGGTAAATCCAAAAATAGAAAAAGTTTATAATGATGAAATGAAGGCAAAGGAAGCTGTTTTATGGCTTTATAATGAAGGAGTTTTTGTCTCAGCAATTCAGCGGGCTCTTTCTGCTGGCCTGCTTGGCTTGAATAGGAGGCTTGTGCCTACTAGATGGGGAATAACTGCTGTTGATGATATGATTGGGAAGGAAATTCTGGAGGAAGTTAAGAGCAAGGCGTGGATAAATGAATACAGAGTTTATTTTACAAAGAGCTTGGATAACCTGTGGGTTGTTTTTATGTATCCCTCCTGCTGGCAGTATGAGTTAATTGAAGCATGGTATCCTAACACCGCTTGGAATCCAGCTGGGAAGAGGATAGTTATGTATGGCGACCATGAATATTTTTATGGGCGAAGTAGCTATGCAAGCATAGGTGGTTGCTATTATGCGGCGCGCCTTGCAAGCGCAGAATTGCTGAGGAAAGAAGGAAAGCAGGCGGGCGTAATTGTAATGAGGGAGATCCATCCTGGGTATATTATGCCTGTTGGGGTATGGAATGTTCGAGAGAATGTGCGCTCTGCTTTAAGGAAAGAAGCAAGAAAGTTCAGCGAGATTAAAGAAGCAATTCTTTTTATTTCCTCATTGCTTCATATTCCTATGAAAAAATGGATTGAAAGCAGTGAGTTGCTTAAAAATTTGCTCATGCAAAGAAGGCTTGATGAATATGGAAATATATTGCAAAAGTGCCCTGACTAAATCAAAACTACCAGGTATAGATTATTCCCTCAATCCCTATCTTGGCTGCTCCTTTTCCTGCTCATATTGCTATGTTCCATATTTATTTAGAATGAAAAAAGAAGAATGGAAAAATGTGAAAGCAAAGGTAAATATGCCATCTCTGCTAAGAAAGGAGTTGAGAAAAAAAGAAAAGGGAATAGTTGGAATTTCCTCTTCAACAGATGCATATCAGCCATATGAAAGAAAATATGAAATAACGAGAAAATGCATTCAATTGCTTGCTGAATATGGATGGAAAATAGATATTTTAACAAAATCCGATTTAATTCTTCGAGACATAGACATAATTAAAAAAAGCAATGCTAAAATAGGAGTAACAATAACAACATTCAACGAAGATGTCCTCTCCATCTGGGAGCCATACGCCAGCAAGCCGCAAAGCAGGCTTGAAGCAATTAAAAAATTTTCTGATGCGGGCTTATTTACATATATTTTTTTTGGGCCAGTTTTTCCATTTATGAAGGATGAAGAAATTAAATACTGCGTTGAGGAATTTGTAAATTCTGGGGTGAAAGAAGTAATTGTTGATTCGTTGCATATAAAGCAGGGAATGCTCCATGAAATTGAAAGAATTTTTCCAGGAATAAGCAAGGGTAAATATGATGAGATATTTAAAAAAGTAAAAAATTTTGCAAAAGGAAAAGTAGAAGTAATAAGGGCATGGTAAAGCGAAAGATTATATAATTTAAATCATTAATTTTTGATGAAGATTATTGCTTTATTTGTTGCTGGATTGTTTCTTCTATCATTTGCTGGAGCCAAAAAAGAAAAATTTGAAGACGAGAAAATTTTTAGCTGGTTTATTTCATCGGTTCCATATGGTAGCGTAGATATTGACAGGGGCAAAGAAGCATTTATGAGATATTCCTTCTATTTCGTAACAGCCCATTATATATGGCAGGAAGGTTTTCATGCTGATGGGATAATATTTCATTTCCCGAATATATATGATGGAAAGGAGCATTGGGCAAATTTAACTGGTTATGTAGAAATTAAATTCCTTGATGGGGAATATTACAGAAATGATAATTATAATGTTACCACTCACTGGTGGGGCTCGCCTGGCTTCACCTATTACTACATAAAAGTTATTTTTTCCCGAAAAATTGAGTTTATTCATCTTTGCCTTGATTATACTGAGGATGATGAGCATATAAGAACAATTGATAGAACATTTTACGGGAGATGGAACACATATTATGGAGAGAATATTTTCGGCGAAATGATGGAAACATTTATATAGCAATAATCATGATATTGTTATGGAAGGAAAACATTTCCTTGTTGGGATTATAACTGCATTGATATTTGGAATAGCTTTAACTGGAGCAACTTCAATGCAATTTAATCCTTCACCCTTGCCAATAAAAGTTTTCATATCTGGTGGAGTTGGATGCAAAATGGCGGTAATAAATGATGGAAGCGAAACAATTACAGCAAGATGGAGCGTTACATACTGGAATATGGGGTATCATAACATGGAAGGAACTTTTGATGTCCCTCCAAATTCAGCTGTTGAGAAAACATTTCCTGTTTTTTCAATTTTCTCTCCAATAACCGCAAGCATCACCGCAGGCAATGAAGGGCTTACAAAAAATGGCTTTGTATTCCTATTCTTTGTAGTATTTCCAGATTAGAAAATTTTGCAAACAATTTGCAAACAAAAAATTAAAATATTGCCTAATTTATTTCCTTCATGAATAGCTACGGGAGGCTTTTATTTGCTCTTTCAGTTGGAATAATGGTAGCTGGATTTTCCTCAATTTTTCAGGGTAGAGGAAATGAATATTCAATTGAGCGTGGTTTGGGATGCATACCAGAGAATATAACCCCCGATAATAACATAAACTTCCTAAATCTTGCACCTCCTTCTTGGGACTGGAGAAGTCAGGGAATAGTTACTTCTGTTAAAAATCAAGGAGGATGCGGTTCATGTGTTGCTTTTGCCTGCATAGGGGTTTTTGAAGCGGTTATAAAATGGAAAACTGGTTTAACAACAGATTTAAGCGAGGCACATCTATTTTTCTGTGGGGGAGGAATTTGTGATTGGGGATGGTACATAAGTGCTGGAATGAATTACTTAAAAAATTATGGTGTGAGCGATGAAAGTTGCTTCCCTTATGATGGAGCAATTTATGGAAACCAGTTGCCATGCAATCCTTGCCAAGGATGGGAGGAAAATGCATTTAAGATAGATTCATGGGGTGTTGTAAGCGGTAGAGAAAATATAAAGAATACAATTTATAATTATGGACCAGTTGCAGTTGATTTTGCTGTTTATGAAGATTTTTATTATGAGTATCCAAATCCGAGCAGATGGCCAAATGATGTATATTATCATCAATATGGCGACCCTGTTGGAGGGCATGCGGTTGCGATTGTTGGATATGATGACAGCGGGCAATACTGGATTTGCAAAAACAGCTGGGGAACAGGATGGGGCTTGCAGGGCTATTTCAAAATAAAATATGGAGAATGTGGCATAGATGATACTGCCTATTATATTACATATAATCCCAATCTTATTGCAAGTGCGGGTGGGCCATATAAAGGCAAGCCAGGAGAGAGTTTGCAATTTTATGGTTCAGCATATGGTGGAGTAAAGCCATATAATTGGACATGGGACTTTGGAGACGGAAATAAAAGCTATGAGCAAAATCCAAGACATGCATATAGTAAAGCTGGCAATTATAATGTGAAATTAACTGTAAGGGATGCCCAAGGAAAAACAGCAAGCTCAACAACAACTGCAACAATAAATACTCCCCCTGCAAAGCCAACCATAAAGGGACCAAATGGAGGAAGGAAGAATGTTCAATATACTTTTTATGCGGTTTCATATGACGGAGATGGAGATAAGATAAAATATATAGTTAATTGGGGAGATGGAACTTCATCTGAAACTGGATTTATGCGCTCTGGAGAAAATGCGATTTTAACCCATGCATGGAAGAAGGAAGGAAAATATAACATAAAGATTGAGGCGGAGGATGAAAGAGGAGGAAAGAGCGATGCTTCAAACTATTATATTGAAATAGGGCAGAAGGAGGCGCCAAATTCACCAACAAATCCTTACCCGCCAGATGGAGCAACCGCTGTTCCATTAAATGTTATGCTTTCATGGGAATGCTACGACCCTGACAATGACACATTATATTATTCAATATATTTGGATGGAGAGAAAATTGCTGAAAACTTAACTGAAAATAAATATCAGTTGCGCAACCTTGAACCATTTAAGGAATATTCATGGGAAGTCCATGTTGTTGATAGCGATGGCTCAACTTCACAAAGCCCAACATGGTATTTCAGAACAAAAGATATTACATCTCCAAATTTAAGCATTCTTGAACCAAAGGAAAAATATCTTTATATTGGGGGCTTTTCAATGCCTTTCTTTAAAACAATTTACATTGGAAAAATAAAAGTTATTGTAAATGCAAGCGATGAGCAGAGCGGAATGCAAAAAGTTGAATTTTATGTTGATGGAAAACTTGAAGAAACAATATATGAAGAGCCATATGAATGGATATGGAATGAAGACACACTTTACGATTTGCATATTCTTGAAGTAATTGCATATGATAATGAAGGAAATTATGCAAAGGATAGCATCCAGGCGGTTGTTTTAAATTTCTTCCCATAAACTTTTTGGGAAAAAATTTATATACTCTTTTCTATTATATGGCTGGAGGCAGAAAATGACCGAAAAAAAATATAGGTTGGTAATAAGCGTGTTTGTAGCGATAGCGATGATAACAACAACAATACCAATGGCAATAATAGCAGTTCCACCACCATCTGATAGCCAAGAGGCAATTTTTGAGCCAACTCCACCAACACCAGGCTACCAGGGACCAAATGCTCAAATAGTATTTGAGGAAACATTTGATGCAGACCTTGGAGCATTTACCGCAACAGATGATTCTGGAGATGGAGCATGGGCATGGGATGGCACAGAAGAAGCGGCAATGTGGGCAGACGGAGGACAAACTGATGATGAAGATGACACTCTTTCAGCAGATATAGCTCTACCACAAATTGACACCACATGCAATGCCTTGACACTGCAATTTGACTACTGGGGAGAAGGCGGAGTATTTGAAGTTCTTGCAGACACAGATTTATTGGGAACATTTACAGCAACAGCTCTTGCAACAGCAGATATTGATTTAACCGCATATCAAGGAACAACAATAACATTAACCTTCCATGTTGATGCCACTGAAACAAGAACAATATTTATTGACAATGTTGTAATTGCACAGAACCCAACAACAGATATAATAATAAATGGAATTGAAGGCATGGAAGATGGAGGAAGATACAACACATTCCCGAAGTGGATAGATGTTAATGTAACAAATGGAGGAACAGAGCCAATAACAGGAGCGGATTTCCACTTGCAAATCTATAAGGAAGTTCCATTTGAACCAATAGTTTATAAGTGCTGGGACATGGAAACATGCTTCCTGCTAACATGGGATGTATTCAGCTGGGATGGAGACCAGGCATCATGGTATTGGACAGAAAAGAGAAGCTACAGCCCAACACACAGCTATCACAGCCAGCCAGATTATCTTGATACATATGAAGCAGATTCATTTGATAGCTTGGTTTTGCATGACTATTTTGCAATCCCAACAACAATAGAAGTAGATGGACACACACAACCAGTAACAGGAGCATATCTTACATTCTGGCACTGGTGTGAGGGCGAGTTTGATGGAACAAATCCAATTGACTATGGAGTAGTAAGTATTGAGACAGCTGTTCCGCCACCACCAAGCGCAATTGTTGGAGGACCATATTATGATACAAATGGAGAATGGGTGCAGGAGACAATAGATATATCTGCTTGGATTGGAGAGAGCATAAAGATTAACTTCACATGGATAAGCGATGAATATCTGAACTTTGAGGGATGGTATATAGATGATGTATGCATTGAATTGCAGGTTGGAAGTGATCAGCCATTAATATTCCAGGGCTATAGTTATGAAGATTTTGAAGCGGGAGAAACAAGAACATTTAGCTTCCCAATTCAATGGACAATTGAAGAGCCAGGAACATATTATATCCAGGTTTATACTGACTATGAAGATTGCAACCCACTTGGAAATGAAATCAACTGGACAATATGGTTCGGAGATGTATGCGATGGAGAAATAACAGATATAGTTGTTCCACCATCAGTTCAGATGCCCAATACATATTGTGATGGAGTAGCACATGAAGAAATGAACTGGGTTATAGTTCCAATAGATGTAACAGTTCATAACAATGGAACACTTGTTGAAGATATACCAGTTGAAGTAACCGCACGCCACAAGATAACAGAAAATCTGTGGAAGGATGATGTTGAGAGCGGAGACCTTGGATATACATATGTAGTATGGGGTGGAGATAACCTGTGGAATATAGTTGATGCAGATTTCTATAGCCCATTCCATTCATGGCACTTTGGAGATACAGCAACACACTATCCAGCGGGAGTAAATGCTGGATTTATGATTGTTCCAGAGGGCGAGGTAGATTGGGCTGATTTGAAGAACTATGCTGATGCAGATATAGTTATAAAGGCAAAATGGGACTTCAGAGGAACAGATATGGCGGTTCCAGTTTTAATAGATGGAACCACATGGTACTTCTTCATTGGCAGGAGCGTGCATTTAACTGGAAACTCTGGAGGATGGCAGGAAGTAAGATTTAGCAACCTGCTTGCTGGATATGTTAGCTATTTGGGATTGAACAACATTTTTGAATTGCCAGAGGCATATGGATTTACAAACTTCAGAGGATTCGCATTGGGTATATGTGGTCCAGGGCTGGCTCCAACAGTTGGAGGCGGAGCGGGATTATACATTGATGATATCCTTGTTTACAAGAGCTATGCGGGAGAAGTAGTATGGAGTGATACACTTGTAGCAGAGGATTTAGAGCCATGCCATAGCGAGGTTTTGCACTTTGAATGGAATACAACAGAATACTGCGATTATATTATAACTGCAACAGTTAAACTTGACTGCGATATGGATCCAACAAATGATGAAATGGGCGCACCAACAAGAATATGGAAGCAAATATATGAGCCAGATACATGGGAGAAGTGGGAGCAGGAAGACAATACATATGGATTGCCAGATCACTGGCATATTGTAGAGGAATGCTCAATTTGCCCAGATGACCACAAGTGGTGGAATGGAGATGAGGCAACGGGAATATATCCAAATGAAGTTGATGAAGTCCTTGTAATAAACAGAACATTCGACTTTACAGGATTGACAGAAGCATATATCAGCTTTGAAACATATTACTATATAGAAGCAGGATATGACTATGGATATGTTGAAGTGAGCAATGACTGCGGAGATACATGGTTCAGATTGGCAACTTATACAGGAAATACTGGAGGAGCATGGGTAACTGAAACACTTGATTTAATTCCAGGAACAACAATATTGTATAGCGAATATACAGATTTCTCATTTGTAATGCCAATAGATTTCTTCACAGACAAGATGCATTTCCGCTTCAGATTTGTATCAGATGAATTGTCAGCAGAGAAAGGATGGTTCATTGATGATGTTGTAGTTGGAAGCGGAGCAGATATATTCTTCTTCGATGACATGGAAGATGCAACATTCAGTGCGGATGCATGGTATCATATGGCAACTTATGCAAGATGCCACTGGCATGAAGAAGATGAGTTTGGAGTACCATATCCTGGTCCGGATGATGTTGCATTCTGGAACGGAGAACCAAGAAATGTAATTGGCTCTGGAACATTGTATAGATTTGGAAACTATCCACCAATAGGAACCGCAATAAGCTTTGGTGCATGGACATATACAAAATTGAGTCCAGACCATGGCTCATGGAATTACTGGTATGGAGTATGGGGAGAGAGAACATACTGGGCACAGGGCTATGCTGGAGAATGGCAGGAAATGTATCGCAACTATACAGTTGATTTCTCAGCGGTTCCACTAGGAGCAACAATAACATTCTATTTGGATGCAATTGCATATGATTCAACAACAAGCTACTGGCTTGAAGTAAGTGGCGATAGCACATCGCAGATATTCGAGATACCAGGAGACGATAGCGGTAATTTGGTGCTATTCACATTTGATTTATCAGCATTTGCAGGAATGTCAGATGTATTGCTTGCATTCCATGTAAATCATACAACAACAAGTGGACAAGAAGAATTTACACTATGGGATGGATGGATAGACGCAGAAGCACCAATATGGCCATATGGCAAATACTACAACAATGTTGATGAGAAATTGATATTCTACTTTGACTTAACACATGCATATGAAGCATTCCTTGAGTGGGACCAGAACTACAGCTTTGCAGATAGCTATCCAGATGACTATGGACTTGTTGAGATATGGACTGGAAGCGAATGGAAGACACTATTCATAGTGCAGGGCAACAGCGGTGGTGGCTGGGGACACATGAAACTTGACATAAGTGACTATGTTGGCGGAAGCGAACTTACAAAGATAAGATTTAGATTTATAAGCAATGATGCGAATGTTGATTATGGATGGCTCATTGACAATATAAGCATACAGGGTAAGATTGACTATAAGAACCCAACAGCATCAGCAACATTAAGCCCAGCAACACCAAATGGATGCAATGGCTGGTATAAGACAGGAGTAACAGTAACATTAACAGCAACAGATAATGTAAAGGTAGCAAAGATATACTACCGCATTGATGGCGGAACCTGGAAAGTATACACTGCACCATTCACAGTTGATGTTGATGGAAGCCACACAATTGATTACTATGCAGAAGATGAAGTTGGAAACACATCACCAGTTGGAACAGTGAGCTTCAAGATAGATAAGACAGCACCAACAGTTACAATAACAGCCCCACAGGCAGGATACATCTACTTGATGGGAAGACAACTCTTCAAGAACCCACTCGGTGGAACAGTAATCATCGGAGGAATCAACTTTGAAGCAACTGCAAGCGATGCAATGAGCGGAATTGACTATGTAACATTTAACATAAATGGCTACTCCTATGATGATGCAAGCGCACCATACAAGATATGGTGGCACAAGTTCGACTTGATGCCAACAAAGTATACATTGACAGTTTCAGCATACGACGAAGCATGCAATAAAGCAGCTGACCAGACACTAAGCTTTACACACTGGCTATAAAGCCAACCCTCTTTCCCTTTTTTTATAATTTTTAAAAATTTTGGGTTTTTATAAATTTTATAAATTTTTTCCAATTTCAATAACTTCATCAAGGCATGAAAGAAGTTTTGCCATTTCTTTCAATTCCTCTTCACTTATTGTATAATATTCATGAGCAATTAAATTCCTTAAAAATATTAGTTTTTTGATGCATTCAAATGTGTTTTTACTTATCATCTTCTCTTTATAAAGAAATTCAAATGTTTCTTTATAGCTTGAAGGGAAACCAAGATTTTTCTCAGAAACTATTGTTTCGCCAAGCTCTATCGCAGAATTAACTGCTTGAAAGCATTCCATTGCAAGAGAATTGAAAACTAAATAGTTAGATAAATCCATTTTTGAAAGCTCCTCCGCCTTTTTCCTGTGTCTTTCAATCCTTGATAAAATTGATGCGATTCTCATTCCAATATCATCCTTTTCATTCTTTCATATGAAGGAGCCATTTCTAAATAATCTCTTAGAACTTTTTTCTTTACTTCAGCAAATTTTCCCTCATTTCCAACATATAGCACTTTTCCATATTTTAAAACTTCAAATTGAATATATAATGGCAATCTAAAAAATGGCACAACTTCTATGAGGCGAGAGGAAAGGCAGCTTATTTCTTCTTCTAAGCCATCTGCTATTACAGCAATATCTATATCAGAAATTGGTTTTTCTTTACCTTTTGCATATGAGCCAAAGAGGATTATTGCTATAACTTCTTTATAATTTTTTAAATCCTCAACAATTTTTTCAATTCCTTCCACGCTTATATATACCAAACAAGTTTATAAGCATACCTTTTATTTTTGATGAAAACTTTATTCATTTACATAATCTTTCATCAAAAAATTTATTTATACCTTATTAATTTACTTTTGGAGGCATGATAAAAATGAAAGGAAAAAAAATGTTGGCAACACTTCTGGCAACAATAGTGGTTGCTGGAGCGATTTTTGTAAGCGGGGCAAAAAACAATGGCTCAATAAAAATCAACGAATCAGAAAAAATAACGGTAGATAGGGCAACGATAACAGCAAATAAGGAGCTTTGCACTGAATTAAAAACATTGGAAAAGAAAATTATTCCACTGCCACTTGCTGATATACCTGTGACTGCGGGCGAGACAGATGAATCACATCCAGCAATTGCAAGCGATGGAGTTGGAAATATATGGCTTGCATTTGAAGGCGATTTAAGGCAAACAGGCGAGTATAATGTATGGTTTACTTATGGAACAGAAGGAGGAGCTACATGGGCTGAAAATGCTGTTGCCTGGAACATAGAAAGCCCGCCAGAAAGACCATCTCTTGACTACTGGGGAGGAACAAGATTTTTCGGAACAATGGTTCCAAGCCCGTATGATGCGGATGGTGGAGCCCTTTATCTACTATCATGTGAGGACCCAACAAACTTTGATACATATACTGCTGTATACTGGACAGTTAATGATTTGGGAGCGGGATATTATGGCTTTGTTGATGTTGATATAGCATGTGATAATGCTCTTGAGAACTGGGCATATGGTGGTATATCAATGCTCGGAGAGCATGGTCGTGGAGGAGAAAGATTAACCAAAACACCTATGTTTTCATATCAATGCACTGAAGCAGGAGTTGCATGGTTCTATTATTTCAGCAGCGCAGATGACCCCTTCAAAATTGAAAATGGACAATCAACAGCATTTGATATTGACCCAGTAACACATCTTGCCTATCCAGTATGGAATTACTTAAATGCTGAAACTGGTGTTCTTGACATATTCTTCTATATATTTGACTTTGGAAAATGGGATGAGTATCAGGGGTATCCAATTCATCCTGATGTTGGAGGTGGTTTCATAAATACAACAGGAATAAATGACATGAACATAGATATTTCTGCATACAATAACAATATAATAATTGTTTCGCAAACAGACGAATATGGTAGCCAGGATATAACATGCTACTATTCTACAGATGGACTTCAGACAGTAAATAAAGTTATGATAGCAAATACAGGGGATAATGAAATGTATCCAAGAGTGATGCATATCGGAGAAAATTCCGCAATATGTATATTTGTAAAGAATGGAAATCTCTACTATACACAAACTGAGGATGGAGGAGCAACATGGTCACAGCCAACAAAGATTAATGATGTTGATGGAAGCGTTGCAGAGGAATATGATACCGCAGATATGTGTAAAGCGGGTGCAATATGGATGGACAACAGAAACGGAAATTATGATTTATTCTTCGATACTGTTGGAGCATTCCCGATAGTGGGCATTCAGAGTATTTCAGGTGGATTTGGGGCAAAAGTAACAATAGCAAATATTGGAAATGCACCAGCTAAAAATGTTGCATGGAGCATTGATTTAGAAGGAGGACTTGTTTTGCTTGGAAAGCACAAGGAAGGAACAATTTCAGAAATTCAACCAGGAACAAGCACAACAGTAAGCACTGGGCTTGTGCTCGGAATTGGAAAAGTGAATATAAAAGCGAGGGCAGGAGAAGCTTCAGCTACCGCAAGTGGCTTCGTGCTCGGCCCGTTTGTGCTGGGCGTGAGCTAACCTCTTCCCCTTTTTTATTTAAAAATATTTATATCTTTTTTGTTTAATATTATGCGAGTTGCATTAACAGTTGCGGGAAGTGATAGTGGTGGAGGAGCTGGCTTGCAGGCTGATTTGAAAACATTTTCAGTTTTTTATGTTCATGGGGTTTGTGCTGTAACTGGAATAACAGTTCAAGCCTCAAAAATAGAGGAAATTTATGATTTGCCACCATCGCTTATAAAAAAGCAGATTGAAACCCTTGCTAATGATTTAAAAATAAATTCAGCAAAAACTGGAATGCTCAGGAAAAGCGAGATAATAAAGGCGGTTGCAGATGTTCTTTCAAAATATGATTTTCCTCTGGTTGCAGACCCTGTTATTCTTTCAAAAAGCGGTTACGAACTGCTTAGAGAAGATGCAATAGATGACTTCATAGATTTTATTTTTCCCATCTCATATCTTATCACTCCCAACAGGTATGAAGCGGAGAAGATGAGCGGAATAAAAATAAAAAGTAAAAAAGATGTAGAAAAAGCTATAAAAATTTTGAAGAAAAAGGGAGCAAATTCAATTTTGATAAAGGGAGGGCATTTCCCGAATAAAACAGATTATCTTTACCATGAAGGAAAAATTTTTGAATACAGGGGAAGAAATATAGAGGGGTGTGGGCATGGCACAGGTTGCAGTTTTTCAGCAGCAATTACTGCAAATCTTGCAAAGGGAATTGAACTTAGAGAAAGCGTAAGAATAGCAAAGAATTTTATAGAAACAGCAATAAAGTATGGGGATAAAGCTGGAAAGATATGTCCAGTTAATCAGATTTCATGGATTGCTAAAGATGCGGAAAGATGGAGAGCTTATGAAGAATTAAATTTTTGGTTGAATGAACTTTTAAAGGAAAAAATTTATGATTTAATTCCCGAAGTTGGAACAAATTTTGCATATGCACTGCCAAAAATTTTTTTGAAAGATGAAAAAGATATTCTTGCTGTTGAAGGAAGAATAATAAAAGCAGGAAAAAAACTGAGGGCTGGCGAAATAAAATTTGGTGCATCAAGGCATCTTGCAAAAGCAATAATGAAGGCAATAGAATATGATGAAAATATAAGATGTGCAATAAATCTGAAATATGATGAAAATTTAGTCAGGAAGGCAAAAAAAATTCAAAATGTATCTTCATATGACAGGCGGGAGGAGCCAGAAGAAATAAAAAATAAGGAAGGAAAAAGCATTTCATGGGGAACTGAAATTGCAATAAAAAAAGCTGGAAAAGTGCCAGATTTAATTTTTCATAAAGGAGATATTGGAAAGGAAGCAATGATAACGATTTTAGGAAAAAACCCGAAAGAAGTTATTGAAAAATTAAGGAAAATAATCTAATCACTTTCCTCCGTGTCTTGTTTCCCTTGTCCTTATCTCAACAAATATGGGGCAGGCAAGGGGCATGCCGGCGACAATCGCCACACCTATGGGAAGCGTTTGAATTTCATTTGAAGAAGAGGAATCAAGTCCTTCAACACTTGATGTTATTGCTTTAAGGTCATTTGGATTTGTTGTTTTAAGTATTATATGGGTATTGCATTGGGAAATAACATTTTTATCTATTCTTGCGGGGCGCTGTGTTAAAATAGCAAGTCCAATGCCAAATTTTCTTCCTTCTGAAGCTATATTTTTTATTATACTGCTTGCGATGCTTTTCCCCTGCCCCCTTTCTGGGCAATACCTATGGGCTTCTTCAATAACTACAAGCAATGGAGGAATTGAATTATTTTTTCTTTCTTCAAATATTCTTGTTAGCAATATTGAAACAAGCATTTCCTGAATATAAGGAGGCACACCCCTCATATTTATTATAGAACATTTCCCCTTTTTTACAATTTCATCTAATGGAGTGTAGTATTTTGAGAAAATGCCCATCGCCATTATCTGCTCCATTTGATTTATCAGTCCCCATTTTGCACTGCTTTTTGCCTCCTTTATTTCTTCGAGAATGTCCTCCATTGTATATATTCTTTTTTCGCTTGCATTTTTCCATGCTTCATATAGCAATCCTTTTTGGATTTGAGTTGCTTCTGGAAATAAATAAAGCAAATCCTGAAATGATAAATTTACCTCATCAAGCAGAAGAGGAATTGCTTCCCTGTTGTTACTGCATACAGGAGAATATTCAAAAACATTTTTTGCATAGCTTTTTGGGCTAACTTCAAATTTACTCATCGCATTTATTTCCTCAAAATTTGGATGGCGCAGGGAAGTATATTCTCCGTGTGGGTCTATTATCAGAATAGCATCCCCTTTTTTTATAAATTCTTCTATAATCACTCCCATTGTATAGCTTTTTCCACTTCCACTTTTTGCAAGTATGCATATATGCTTCTGAATAAGTGTTTCTGGAGAAAGAAAAACCTTAATATTCATGTCCTTAAGAATTCCTATATAAATTCCTTCATTTTCTATTCCAATTATTTTTTTTATTGTTTCTTCATCCGCCCTATAAACCTTTTCACCCACGCTGAAAGGAGTTCTTACCATATACCTCTCTTCGGTTGAGCCAATTATATTTGCTTTTGCAAATGTCCCATCGCTTCTATTAAAAATTTCCCATATCTGTGACAAAATTTTATTCTCATGGAAAACACAAACATAATCAAGCTTCTTTATTTCTTTAATTGCTTTAAATATAAAATAGGAAGTAGTGCCCTCTACTATTTCACCAATTTCCTCCATTATCCTATATACCTCAAATCTTCCCTTTCACCCTTCTCCTTCTCAATCATCGACTTCTCAATACTCTTTATTCTTTCAGTAATCTTTTTTAATTCATCAGCCTTCTTATCCAGACTTGCAAGACTTATTTTCAATCCAAGAATTTTTGTAAGGACACTTGCAACCTCTCTCGCAGAATTCGGGTCAACAATATATCCAGATGTCTCTCCCATAAGACACGCTCCTTTCATCCCCCTCATTTTTCCAAGTCCAAGAAGCAAGCCAGAAGCACCCACTATCCCTCCCCCCTCCTCATCTTTAAATATAACTCCATGCTTCTTAAGCTCTTCAACAATCTCAATGTCTGTTGCAGCCCCAGTTACGCGGGGGCGCTCCACTTCCATGCCGAGCCCATACCCCCCAAGCGTAAAAATCATTTTAACCCCAAATTCCTCCGCCACATCAATTATTTTTTCCGCAAGCATATACTGCCCGCGAGGCGAGAGCGCCTGATAATCACCTGTAAGAATAATTAAATCTATTTTTCCTTTCCAGTAAAAGAATTCATTTTTTACAAGCCTTACCACTCCATTTGAGCCAATTATAACCTGCGGTGGAAAATCTGTAGAGTATAGCTCCGCAAACTTCTTTGCCTTTATTTCCTCTATGAGATGCTCCGCCGCTATTTTTCCAACATTTCCTATTCCTGGCAAACCCTCAATCAGTATAGGATTCTTTAGCTGAGGTTTTTCCAGGTATATTACTTTTACTTCCTCAAATTTTTTTGCCATATTTTTCCTCCTTTAACATTCTCCTGTATTTTCCATATCTATCCTGGGGGGAGAAGCGGGGCGGCTCCTTTTTTTGCGTCTCTGAATTGCAAACTGGACAGTATTTTTTAAGGGTATATCTATTGCATTTCTGGCAGTATTTCATTTCATTTCCCTTATGAATTTTCCATCCCCTTTATGTTTTTTTATGTATTCAATTGCTTTATTTACATTTTCCTTCAATTTTTTTTCTGCAATTTTGTATTCAGGTGCGACAACTTCAATTCTATATAGCGGGGCGGATATATACTTTACTCTAATTTTCAGCTCATTTTCCTCCTCTATTTTTTCAAGGGCTTTTTTGATATGTTTTATTCCATCACTGGCAGGGCATGTCAGTTCAACATATCCATTTATTTCAATAAAAGGAATTATTATGTTTTGTTTTGCAATTTCTATAAATGCATCAACCCAGTATTCATCGAACTCTTTTCTGAACTTCTTTTCGTTTTTAACTGCGTCTTCAAAAGCTTTATAGAGTGTATTATACTTCTTCAGCAATTTTTCCTCAACCTCCACATATAATTCATCGAAATTTTTACCTATTTTATCCGCAACTATCTCAAGCAATTTTTTTGCCTTCTGCTCATTTTTCCATTGCTCTATTTTTTCCTTTTTTTGATGTTCTGTAACTCTTTTCAATGATAAATCAACATACCCCTTAGAAGAATCAACATTCATTACCCTGCAGACTATCCTTTGCCCTTCCCTTACATATTCTCTTATATTTTTAACCCATCCAGAAGCCACTTCTTTTATATGCAAAAAACCCTTCTTATCAGGATATTCCTCAAGCTTTACAAAAGCTCCAAATCCTTTTGCCTGCGTTACCGTACATATAACCAAATCCCCTTTTTCAGGTAAATCCTTTGCCATATTTTAGCTCCGCTACTATTTCACCCTTCACTTTAGCTTTTCCTCCAGTAGGTGTTGCTAATATGCTCCCGCAAACCTGGCACTGCACATTCATGCTCGCCTTGCTGAATACTATCTGCACATTACCACAGTCCTTACACCTAACTTTATAAAAGCTGGATGGCATATTCACCTCTTTATTTCAAATTTTTTAGCCCTTATGCCTTTTTTCTGGTGAGCTTTTCCGCATTCCTTACATCTGTAGCGGAGATGAACTCTTTTTGTTGGCTTTTCCCTTCCCTCTGGCTTCGGGCGGGGATAGCCCCTGTAACCCGCTGTAACTCTTCTGAATCTTCTCTGCCCCCATTTTAACTCAGATGCTTTCTTTTTCTTAACTCTTTCTATAGCATGCTCTGTATGATGTTTGCAGTAGGGGCAGTATGTCTTTATTATTGCAGGTCTAATCATGATGGTGTAATAGGAAATAATATATAAAAATGTTTATATTCCTTTCCTTATCTCCTCAATAATTTCCTTTGCCCTATCCATCCTTATTTTTCCTTCCTCCACCATCCTTTTTGCAACAATATCTATTTCCTCTCCTTTTGCTCCAGCCATTATCGCTATATTCTGGGCATGAAGTTTCATATGCCCCGCCTGTATTCCTTTCGTTGAAAGAGCATAAATTGCCGCAAAATTCTGAGCCAGCCCAACAGCCGCCATTACTTCCGCAAGCTCCTTTGCTGTTTTTATACCCATTATCTTAAGACATATTTTTGCCATAGGATGTACTTTTGTTGCCCCTCCAACTGTTCCAACTGCAAGCGGAAGCTTTATTCTTCCATGCAGGTCTCCATTTTCATTTTTCTCCCATATTGTTAGTGGTTTATATCCCTGCATGCATGCATACGCATGCGCCCCCGCCTCTATTGCCCGCCAGTCATTTCCTGTTGCTATTGCAACCGCATCTATCCCGTTCATTACTCCTTTATTGTGTGTTGCAGCCCTGAAAGGATCGAGATATGCAAACTCGTATGCCTTCAAAACTTTATCAATTGCATCTCCTATTTCCTCTTTTTTATAAGTTACTTCTGCTTCAGCAAGCCTATAGACAGCAAGGTTTGATATTATTCTAAGCAGTGCCTTTCCACCGCTTATTTTCTCAATTAGAGGGGCGGTTGCTTCAGCCATCGTATTTACAGCATTTGCTCCCATTGCATCCCTAACATCAACAAGCAGATGAACAACAAGCATATCATTGCTCAGCCATCTAACCTCAACATCCCTTGCACCTCCTCCGAATTCAACAAGCACTTTATCCTGAGCATTTGCAAGCTCTATTATATCTTCCTTCCTTTCCATTATTTTCTCCACAGCATCCCTGCAGGGATTCAAAATCTGTATCTGACCTATCATTACTGGCTTGCTTGCTTTCGCTTTAAATCCCTCAGGGCGCGCCATCCTCGCAGCATTTGAAGCAGCAGCAACAACAGATGTTTCTTCAATAGCCATTGGAATTAGCATTTCTTTTCCATTTATTATAAAATTTGTTGCAATCCCCAGAGGAATTTGCATGCATCCAACCGCATTTTCAATCATTCTGTTTGCTATATCCTTTGGAAGAGCATTGAAAGAAATTAGCTGATTTGCCTCTTCTTCAGTAAGCCCTGCAAATTCCTTAACAATTTTAACTCTTTCTTCCATACCCATTTTATAAAACCCAGATATGCGGGACGATTTCATAAAAAAACAATTTTATTTCGGTATAAATAATTAACCGACAATTTTATATCTACCTTTTATTTATCTGAATATGGCAAAGAAAAGGAGCGGCTTCCAGTCTGCTGCTGGCTTGGTGAGATACTTTGAGGAAGAAAAAACTGGTTTAAAAATTGATCCAAGATTCATAGTTGTTTTTTCAATTCTTACCGTTGCTGTTGTTGTGATAGTTAAGCATCTCTTTCCCGTCTAATGTATGTTTTCATTCTCGGTCCAGCAGGCGCAGGCAAAACAAGCATAGCAAAAAGCCTTTCTGGATACGGGATTTTAATAAATCTTGATGCCGCAACACCCTGCAATGCGGATGTTGATATAAGGAAATGGGTCAAAGTAGAGGAAATTCAAAAAAATTATTCTCTTGGAATAAACGGGGCTCTTTTAAAGAGTATGGAAATAATAAGCAACATGGATGAATGGTTTGTAAAAGATAAAAGTAAAATTAAAATTGTGGACACACCGGGGCAACTTGATATTTTTCTATATCATGACTATGGAATAAAAATAGTTAAGAAAGCATCTGAAAATGACATTGTTTCATCTGTTTTTGTTGTTGATGCAAATGAAGTTCTTTCAATTGAAAATTATCTTGCAATGCTTGCTTTAAATGCGATTATAAATTTGCGCCTTTCAGTTCCATCAATAACCATCATAAATAAAATTGATATGGTTGATGCCAAGCGAATAAAAAAATTTTTTGATAGAAAATATTTGAAAAATGAGACAAAAAAAGGAGATGCAGTTGTTTCTCTTGCCTCTGGATTGATTGATTATATAGAATATACAAGCATTTATTCCCGTCCAATTTTTACTTCTGTAAAAACTGGAGAAGGAATAAAAGAATTATATGATGCAATTCATGAAGTCCAATGTTCATGCGGCGAGTTATAATTTATTTTATGATTGAACCATACATTTTATAAATAAAAAAACATTTCTCTCAGCATGAAGAAAACAGCAATATGCATTGCAGGAATTTTGCTTGTTTCCTTATTCACCATACAGGGGAGGGCAAATGCTAATGGCGGGGAAATTTCTGGAGTTGCATTTGCAAGTGATGGAAACATAATTACTGTCGGCTATTTGCTCGAGAATGAGAAATATGTAATGACCGTTGAAAAATACGACAGCCAGAATGGATACTTAATTTGGAGCAAGAAATTCAGCACATATTCACAAAATATCGGAAAGGCGGTTGTTGTGGATGCCAGCGGAAACATTTATGCGGGGGCGGTGGCTGGAGGAGGGGTTGCGGGAATTGAAATTCCATCAACTGATTACTTAATTGTTAAATATGATAAGAATGGAAATGAAATATGGAATAAGACATATAATAATGGATTTGCTGATTTTTTAATGGATATGGCGATAGATGAAGATAATAATGTTTATGCAACTGGAATGACTCTTTATCTCAATATTGGAAATCAAAGTCTATCAAATATTGATTTCTGGACAATAAAAATTGGGGGAGATGGAAATATAATCAGGCAGGATAAATATGATGAGGAAATGGATGCAGCTTTTGGTATAGATATTAAAGGAAATAAAGTTATTGTTGCTGGAACTGTGCAGAAAGGGGAGGAGCAGAGTAAATATTGTGCGGTTATCTATAATAAGGATTTGGTTCTGACTTCAACCATATATTATGAAATCGGAATATGTTCTGCTTCGGATGTTGCGATTTTCAATGATGGAAGCTTTGCTGTTACTGGAAGCAAGAATGACGATATATTAACAATTATTTATGATAGCAATGGAAATAAGAAAAAAGAGTTTTCTGAAGGAGGAAGCAAGAAGGATGACGCACTTGCAATTTCATCAGATGGAAGCAATTTTGTTATAGGGGGTTATACAACAACAGAGAATATTCAAAAGAAATGGTATATTGCAAAATACAGCCAGAATTCAAAATTATGGGATTTAAAGGATATAGAGGGAGAGATAAAAAGAGTTGCAATTGATAATGAAGGAAATGTATATGCGGTTGGTTATAAATTGCAGGGAGGAAATGAAATTCCATGTATAAGAAAATATTCATCCGATGGAAATTTCATATGGGAGGGAAAATTGGGAGAGCCATCCCAGCCCTTAAAGGCTGATTTCAGATGGCTTCCAACAAATCCAACAAGAGCGGATATGGTGAATTTTTATGATGCATCTACTGGGGGTATAAATTCATGGGAATGGGACTTCGGTGATGGAAGTTTTAGTTATGAAAAAAATCCAAAACATAAATACAGCACAACTGGAAGATTTTATGTAACTTTGAGGATTAGAGGCGCAGGCGGAGAGGCGAATGTAACAAAAGAAATTTATATCTCAAATGCCCTTCCTTTTGCAGATTTCGATTGGAACCCAAAAAATCCTGTGGAAAAAGTAAATATTACCTTTAATGCTTCTTCAAGCTATGATTTGGATGGCTACATAGTTAATTATACCTGGAATTTTGGAGATGGAAGCATTGCTTATGGAAAAGAAGTTATACATGCCTATAACAGCAAAGGAAATTATACAGTCAATTTAACAGTATTGGATAATGACAGGGGTGAAAAGAGA
Source organism: Thermoplasmatales archaeon (assembly GCA_014361245.1). Lineage (NCBI taxonomy): Archaea > Methanobacteriati > Thermoplasmatota > Thermoplasmata > Thermoplasmatales > Thermoplasmatales archaeon. The sequence continues at coordinate 30,712 of JACIWB010000011.1, forward strand.
ATTTCAAAATTAATTATGGTGGGCGAGAGTGGCGCTTCTCCACCCTTTGCAATTTTTACAATTAAAGAAAAAGCAGGAAAGGGAGAATTCGTATTAATTGATGGAAGTGGGAGTTATGATAACGGCACCATTGTCAAATATATATGGGATTTTGGAGATGAAACAAATATGACAACAACTCAGCCGTATGTGCAGCATGCATGGTATAAAGACGGCGAATATAAGGTTACACTCATAGTTGAAGATGATGAAGGATATCAATCATCATATTCAAGGGTTATAGTTGTAGGTGGTTTGCCTGAGTTAACAATTGTTGCTCCAGATGAAATTTCATGCGAGAAGAATAAAGAAAAATCCTTCAAAATCAATATTTCCTCCATCAATCAATCTCTATTTTACTTGAACTTTTCTTTTGAAATTGAGGGAGATATTGAGGTAAATCCACAAATAAATAACTTTAACATTTCTGCTGGTGATACAAAAGAGATTGAAATAAAAGTTATTGCAAATGAAAAAGGAAAGATAAAGATAAAATTGATTGGAAAAGATATAGAAAATGATATTGATGTTGGAAGCAATGAAGCAATTGTTTCTGTTAATTTATCTGAGAAGACACCTTCCTTTGAGCTTTTTGCATTTATACTTGCAATAATTGCCATTATACTTATAAGAAGAAAGAAATGATAGAGGTAGCGAGGTTTTTTATAGGATTTGCAGTGCTTGCCTATGCTTCATATACAGACATAAAAACAAGGGAAGCAAGCAATTTTTTGTGGATTTTAATGGCACTTCTTGGAATTATTTTTCTATTTTCATATAAACCAGATGATTTTTTTAAGATTATTATATCACTCTCCCTTTCATTTTTAATTGGAATATTGCTATATTTTTCTGGCATGGGAGGAGCGGATGTAAAAGCAATCTGGGCTATATCACTTCTCCGCCCTCTCTCAGATGATATTTTTTTCATTTTTCCAGTTAGTGTGCTTATAAATTCTCTCTTTCTTGTTTTACCTCTCCCACTGATTTTCTTTGCATATAATGCTTACAGGAAAAATCTTGAATTTCCTTACTGCTTTTTTGGATATAAAACTAAAGCAAGCATTGCAAAAAATAGTTTTGTATGGGCAATGGAAAAAGATGGTAAAAAAAGTATAAGCCCCCAGAAAGATGTCGATTTATCTTCTTACGGCGACAGGAAAATATGGGTTACGCCACAACTACCATTCCTTCTATTTATATTTTTTGGTTATATAACCGCATTTATATTTGGAAATTTTCTATTCGCCATCTTTTCTTTCTTTGAGTAACCTCTCTATCTCCTCAGCCCTTTTTTTCATTGCATTAATAAATCTTTTCTGGCTTGTAACAACATTCTTTAATGATTGTTTAAATTCCTCAGTCGCACAGTCAATAATAACTTCAATTAGCCTCGTATGCCTGTTTATTGATTTAACTATCTTTAAATATTCCTCTGCAATTTCCTCTCCAACCTTATTTTTCAATTCCTCATAAATCTCTTCCGCTTCCTTTTCCTTTTTGAAAATATCCTCTATTTTTTTTTGCAATATTTTTTTTGTAAATGGCTTAACTATATAATTTTCTATTTTATCTATTGGCTTATCTTTTGTATCCAAGGGGGTGAGAGGAAGGGCGGTGAGCATTGAAACTGGTATATCTTTTAATTTTTCATCCTCCTTTAATTTTTTTAGTGTTTCCCATCCGTCCATCTCAGGCATCATTATATCAAGAAGAATTAAATCAGGTTTTTCCTTTCTTGCTTTTTCAATGCACTCCTTTCCGCTATATGCTTTTATTATCCTGTATTTTTCTCTGAGCATATTTTCTACAAGCTCAACAATCTCCTTTTCATCATCAACAACAAGTATTTTCCTCATTTGAGCGCCTCCTGAAGCTTTACAAGCACCTCCCTTATAGTGCTGGACGATTCTATTATATCCTTCACAAGCTGTTTCCCGAAAGGCTGGAACTCCTCGCCCCCGCCCGCCTCTATCCTCTTTCTTACCATTTCCATCATTACATCCATAGGAGGCATTTCGAGGAAAATTTTTTCTATTTCTCTTTCCTTTAGATAATCCCTAATTCCATCGATAAATTCCACGGATGAAAATATTATTGATAGATTTAACCCTTCATCCAGTTTGCTTAGCAAATATTTAAAAATATTTTCATCTTTAACATATTCAACTTCATCTATCATTACTATCGTGGGTCTTTCAGAATATTTCCTTCTGTAGAATAGTCTTGAAAAAAACGATGCCCTAGTTTCCTTCTCTATCTTTTCTTTAAAACTTTCAAAGTTTATTTCTCCTCCATGAAAATATATTGCCTTTACCTTGTATAGCGGGGCAAATTGATTTATCCATAGCAGAAAAGTTGTTTTTCCAATTCCTGTTTTACCAAGGAGCCAGAAACAACTGCTTTTACTCCCCAATGCCTTTAATATGATTTTTCTTGCTTCATCCTTATAAACCATGAAATTCGGATTTGGCTCATTCGGGTTCAAAAACAATTCTTCTGGCATCTCAAATAAATATTTTTAAAATATATATTTCTTCTGCTTTTATTCGGGTGCTGTTAACGGCAGATACAGATTTACCGTTTTTAAATCTGTATTTTGTTATTGTGAGAGCTCAGCAATAACAAATTTTTCAACAAAATAGTTTGTGTTTTGCGGTTGTTATTCCGTAAAAATGCATGATCGATT